>JAAYXR010000131.1 GCA_012515785.1 Acholeplasmataceae bacterium
AATTGAACTAGGATAATTGATAATAAATGTTATGCCTCCAAACGGAGTGTGGTTTAAAGGTTTAATAGTTATTTGATAATTAGTAATCACTTCTTCGCTAAGAAAATCTTCGGCGACCAGTGCATTACTTGTGAATTTATCATAAAAAGTAGTTAAGATTGAAACTCGAACATAGTCAGTTCCTTGATACCCAACAGATTCAATATAGGGGTTGTCTTCTAAATATGTAACTAAATTACTTAATTGCTCCTGTGTAATTGGCGTTTTAAATTTAAGATCAATCATAAATCCCCATTTATATAGTTCAATTTCTTTTAAGCCACCTACTTTGTTGAAATCTCCTTTAGTAAAGCCGTTCATATAAAGCCGTCTAACATATTCATCTTTAAGCATAAAAGTAAATGATGAAGACGGAAAGTAGATGCCTCGAATATCTAATTTGATCTCTTTTACTCCATTAATATCGGCTTTCTTTATCGTATTAATTTCTTTCCATACACTCATGGCATCGGATATCGCGCCATAACTTACGACATTTATATTAAGGGTTAATGTGTCCTTTTTTCTAGTAATACTATGAGTATAATTAGGTAAGATACCCGATTCTTCTTTATAATAGAAAGTTAAAATATTGTCATTAAAGAAATTATCGTCATATTCATTTTGTAAATTGATAAATTGTTCCTTATAGCGTTCAAATCCGAAAAGATTTGAATCCTTATATTTTTCAATGTTAGAAACAAGTTCATTATATGTATGAGCGTAAAAGAAAATATATTTATTTTCATCAAATTCGTGATTACAAGATCCAATATTATATTGACTATCAATTCCGTTAGGTAAGTAATTTTAAGAACTAGAATCTATATTATTAAAAGTCACTTTTTGAACACGTTCTTCTTTCAAAAAAATTGCTTCTAGTTCTTCAACATTTTTCAAAGATAAAACACCATCAAAATAGGCATCTCTTAATTCATAAAATTTTCCGCTTTTCCAAGCTACAGGGGTATTGGTATCTTCAAAGAGTAAAACTTTGTCTTCAATTATGATTTCATGAATTGTGTCAATTGAATCTCTGTTCATTTTTAAAATGTAAGTTCCGCCAAACGTAGCATAATGTTTTAAGATTTTCATATCTTCTTCAACAAAATCATAGTTACCATAACTATGAAGATAGTTAAGAAAATCAGTTTTAATTTTGTCTTGAGCAAATTTAGGAATACCATTTGTATTAATACATGAAGCTAGCGTTAAAGATATAAAGATTGTTAATAATATTGCTCCAATTTTCTTAAACATAATCATTCCCCTTTTCATTAGTTTAATATTAATTTATATGAAATTAATTGTCAATAGAATTTAATAATATTTTAACAATATTTGTTGAAACTGCTATATTATCACGTTTTATATCTTAATTCTCGCAAAATTCTACTTGCAAATAGATATATCTATTTACAAATAAATGAAAAATATGATAAAATAATGCTACACATTATTTAGATATAATAAAGGAGAGTGTTTTAAATTGGTTCCGTTGCCCGACGTTGATCCGAGTAAGTTAATTGTTATATTAACTCAATTTTTAGGAAAAGAGACTTTAACTGTCGATATTATTTTATTGGTAGTTATTTTATTTTGTATCATTATGTCAGCTTTTTTCTCAGCAACTGAGACAGTTATGTCAAGTTCAAGTGTCTTAAGATTACATACACTTGCTGATGAGAAAGTAAAAGGCGCAAGAAAAGCGATAGCCTTAGCTGAAAACTTTGACAAGACTGTCACTGCAATTTTAATTGGTAATAACATCGTTAATATCGGTGCTTCAACTATATCAGGATATATATTTGCCAGAGTCGTCCCTAATGCATCTGTAGCGGGGATTATTTCGACTGCAGTTATGAC
>JAAYXR010000132.1 GCA_012515785.1 Acholeplasmataceae bacterium
AAAAAATTAGTGTCAGAATATAATTTTAAATAATAAAATTACATTTTTTTAAGGAATGGGGGATATAATGGATGATAATGCCAGAAGAAATTTCCAAAAATTAGCAGAAAATCAAGAAGCTCAAAAAGAAAGAGCGTTCAAAAATGAGTTTTATGATCCATCAGGATCTGAATTTATGAAAACGATGAAAAGAATCAGGCAGGAAAATATCCGCCGGGAAGAATTAGAAAGCAAACATCAAGAGAAAAAACGTGAAGAAGATGATTTTCAAGATACTGAATCTTTTTTCGAAAATTATGAAGCAAAATTATCTAAAATTACCAAACGGAAAAATAATGCAAAAGAGATTAAAATAATCAAGAGAAGAGTACTTGTTAAAAGATTAATCATGATTGGACTCCCAATTTTAATTGTTATTATCATCGCATTAGTTTTAATTTTTACGGTATTTAAATAGTTTTTATTAACTAGTAAAATATATTAAAAAACGGCTTATTAAAGCCGTTTTATTTTATATTTTTTCATTTTTAAGAAATATTTCAAGTGCCTCAATTGGCAAAGGTCTTGAATAATAGTATCCTTGAATTTCATCGCAATCCATATCAACTAGGAAATCTAGTTGTTCTTTGGTTTCAACACCTTCAGCCGTAGTATCAGCCATTAGTGATTTAGCAAGAGTAACTATGGTTTGAACGATAACAGTTTTTTTCTTTTTGGAAATGATATCATCAACAATACTTTTATCAATTTTAATTCGATTAAAAGGAACTATCTCTAAGCGATGTAGTGATGAATATCCTTTACCGAAATCATCGATTGCAATACTGACGCCAAAATCTTTTAGTTTTTCTAATTTTGCGACGGTATCTTCAAAATTAACCGATAAAAGGGTTTCGGTAATTTCTAGTTCAATATATTTTGGATCAACTTTATATTTTTTGATCAAATTGATTGTTTCTGAAACGAAATCATCATCTCTAAATTGGATAATTGAGATATTGATTGAAAAGCGAAGTGGAGCGAAACCTTTTGATATAAGTTTGTTGTGTTCTTTAAGTGATTGTTCAAGTACCCATAGCCCGACTTCATGGATTAATCCAGTTTGTTCTAAAATCGGAATAAAGATATCAGGGCGAATTCGTCTGTTAGTTTCATAATTCCATCTTAGTAAGGCTTCAACACCAGCGGTTTTTCCGGTTTTACCATTGATTTGAGGTTGAAACTCTAAGGAAAATTCATTGTTGTCTAGCGCTGTAAAAAGTCGATTTGTAAGGATAATGTTTTCGGCAATCCGATTTGTAAGTTGGTTAGAAAAGAAAACAACTTTATTATCAGATTGTTTCGCTTCATATCCAGCTAAATCTGCATTTTTTAATAGGGTTTCTGCATCTTTGCCGTCATCAGGATATATAGAAACTCCAATAGCGGTAGTAATAAATAGTTTCCTTCCTTTAGTAGGTTGAATTGGAATTGAGAAAGCGTCATTTATTTTATCGATAAAATTTTCAACTTGCTCAACGTTTTTAACATTATGAATAACTATAGAAAAAGCTCTATTCTCTATTCTTGAAATACAACACGCTTCTTGTGATAG
>JAAYXR010000133.1 GCA_012515785.1 Acholeplasmataceae bacterium
AATAGTAGGATACAAAATTCTAAGAATAAATTTTTTACCTAAAGTAAAATACGCTAAAATTAAAAGTCCAATATTAAATCCATAAACAAGGTAGCTTATTTTTAACCACTCTTTGTTAATAATTTTATTTAAAACAATACTTAAACCACCAACTCCACCGGAGTTAATATTTAATGGAATAAAGAAAAAATAAAATCCAATTGTCATAATAATGACCCCGATAGTAATTTCAATGTATTGTTTTAATTGAAATTTAGTTTTAGGTTTCATCTTAGGCATA
Organism: Acholeplasmataceae bacterium; assembly: GCA_012515785.1. Taxonomy (GTDB): domain Bacteria; phylum Bacillota_I; class Bacilli_A; order Acholeplasmatales; family Acholeplasmataceae; genus DUQW01. Next base: position 281 of record JAAYXR010000133.1, read on the forward strand.
GCTTACCTCCATTTTAAATAAGCATTGATAAAGTTATCGAGTTTTCCATCCATTACATCGTCAATTTGACTAGTTTCTTCATTAGTCCTTAAGTCTTTAACCATTTGATAAGGATGGAATACATACGAGCGAATTTGAGAACCCCAACCAATTGATTTTTGTTCTCCCTTTAACTTCATTAATTCTTCTTCTTTTTTCTCGATTTCAATTTGTAATAACTTAGAAGCTAATACTTTCATCGCCTGTTCTCGATTTTGAATTTGGCTACGTTCATTTTGACATGTAACAACAATCTTAGTTGGAAGGTGAGTAATCCTAACAGCGGAATCAGTTGTGTTTACTGATTGTCCGCCAGCACCGCCTGAACGATACACGTCAACTTTAATATCTTCTTCTTTTATCTCAATTTCAACATCATCATCAACTTCAGGTACTACTTCAACAGAAGCAAATGATGTATGACGTTTTTTATTAGCGTCAAATGGTGAAATTCGAACCAGTCTGTGAATTCCAATTTCCGCTTTTAAATATCCATAAGCAAACTGACCAGAAATCATAATGGTAACTGATTTAATTCCAGCTTCATCACCAGCTTGATGGTCTAAAATTTCAGTTTTATAATTCATTCTTGAAGCATATCTTAAATACATTCTTTCAAGCATCTCTGCCCAGTCTTGAGCTTCAGTACCACCGGCACCAGCTTGAATTGTTAAGATACAATTATTATTGTCATAAGGTTCAGAAAGTAAAGTTTGAATTGAAAAATCTTCAATTAATTCCGTAAATGAATTAAGTTCAGTCATTAATATTTCCCATTCTTCAGTATCACGTTCTGATATTTCAAACCATTCATTAAGATTTTTTAAATCTTTTGATAATTTTTTGAATGTATTAAGATTATTTTCTACTTCCGCAATTCTTTTAGTAACTTTTTTAGCATTGTTTTGGTCATTCCAAAAATTAGGATCTAACATTTGTTGGTTAAGCTCCTTAAGTTCAATTTCTAATGCATCAATATCTAACGCGTTAGCTAAATCATCGACTCTTTCTTCATATTCAGTTAATAATCTTGATACTTCAAATCTTTCCATATTTTAATGCCAAGGTTTACGTTTGCCACGAACTTTTCTAGTTCGAGGACGATTCCTTGTAACTTCCTCTCCTTGATTTGTTGAAGTGTTTTTAACAACTTGTTCTCTTTGGACATTATACTCAATGGTTGCTCTTAAAACATATCTAGCGGTATCTTCAGTCATACCTCGAACCATTTCTTCAAACATCGCTCTTCCTTCTTGTTGATAAACAATTAGTGGGTTAGTTTGACTATATGCTTGTAAACCCACTGCTTGTCTTAATTCACTCATTGAGTCAATGTGTCTCATCCAATATGTATCAATTACTCTTAATAAGACAACTTTCAAAAACTCATTAAATAATTGTGGTGGAACTGTCTCTTTTTTACGAGTCACTTCTAATTTAGCTTTTTCTAAAAGATAATCGGATAATTCCGCTATATCACTAAATTGACTGACTTCTTCTAAAGTAATCGTTCCTTGTCTAAATAAGTTACCATCATAGTGTTTAACTACCGCTTCATGATTAATTGGTTGATGACGATCACCGGTAATAAACATCGGGATTGATTGAGTAACGGCACGTTTAATCATTTCGATTGCGTGATCTTCAATTGAATCAGTAATTAAAATAAAACGGCGTTCTTCATAAATAATTTCCCTTTGTTGACGCATAACATCATCGTATTTTAAAACTGATTTTCTAGTGTCATAGTTCATACCTTCAATTCTCTTTTGGGCGTTATGAACGAATCTAGCAAACATTTTTGATGTTAATGGCTCATCAGGATCACCTTGTAATCTAGCAATCATTGCCATTTGGTTTCTAAATCTTTCGCCACCGAATCTCATTAATAACTCATCATCAGCTGATAAATAAAATCTTGAATAGCCTGGGTCCCCTTGACGTCCACTACGACCGCGTAACTGGTTATCAATTCTTCTTGATTCATGACGCTCACTACCAATTACCGCAAGTCCACCAAGTTCAACTACACCTTCACCTAATTTAATGTCAGTACCACGACCAGCCATGTTAGTGGCGATCGTAACGGCACCTTTTTGACCGGCATTTAAAACAATTTCCGCTTCACGAGCGTGGTTTTTCGCGTTTAACACTTCGTGTTTAATTCTTTCTTCTCTTAATAATCTTGAAAGTAATTCCGATGTTTCAACAGCAATCGTACCAATTAGAATCGGTTGACCTTTAGCGTGACGTTCTTTAACTTCTTTAATTAAAGCACGATATTTCGCATCAGCTGTCGCAAATAACATATCAACTGCATCTTCACGAATAACAGGAGCGTTAGTTGGAATTTCAACAACGTTCATATTATAAATTTCTCTAAATTCTTCTTCCTCAGTTTTAGCAGTACCAGTCATACCAGAAAGTTTGGCATACATTCTAAAGAAGTTTTGGTAGGTAATGGTCGCTACCGTAATTGTTTCTTTTTTAATTTCAACATTTTCTTTCGCTTCTAAGGCTTGATGCAATCCTTCAGAAAACTGTCTACCTTTTAATATACGACCAGTAAATTGGTCAACAATTAAAACTTCACCATCTTGAACAACATATTCTTTATCTCTAAACATCAACTTATTAGCTCTTAAAGCGTTATTAATATGGTGTAAAAGTGAGACGTTTTTAAGATCATATAAGTTTTCAATTCTAAAAATTTGTTCAGCTCTTTCAATTCCTTTTGGTAAAAGTTCAATCGTTTTTGCTTCAATATCAATTTCATATTCATCTTCTCTAACTGATTTAGCAAATCTATCAGCCGATTGATATAAGTTTTTAGTGTCACGAGCACCACCTGAAATAATTAGTGGAGTTCTCGCTTCATCAATTAAAATCGAGTCAACTTCGTCGATAATCGCAAATCTTAATCCACGATGTTGTACCATATCATTCCGATGAACTACCATGTGATCACGTAAGTAGTCAAATCCTAATTCGCTATTTGTTGAATATAAAATATCACAGTTATAGGCATCGCGTTTTTGACTTGGTGTTAATTCTCTAATATTTAAACCAACAGTTAGTCCTAAAAAACGGAATAAATCACCGATTTCTCCGTCTGATTCTCTTCGAGCTAAGTATTCGTTAACTGTAACGATATGAACCGCTTCGCCGCTTAAAGCATTTAAATATGCTGGCATAACCGCGGTTAAAGTTTTACCTTCACCAGTTTTCATTTCCGCAATATTACCATGATGGATAACATAAGCCCCTTGAATTTGAACAAAATAAGGTTCAAGTCCAGTCACTCTAATTGATGCTTCTCTAACTAAAGCGAATGCTTCAACTAGTAAATCATCTAATGTTTCACCGTCACTATAACGTTTTCTAAACTCATTAGTTAAGACCTTAAAGTCCTCATCTTTTAATGATTTATAAACTTCATGTTGCTCAACAACTTTTTGCGCAACTTTTGCTGATTCCTTTAAGACTTTCCTTGATGGGTCAAATAATTTTTTAAACATATTGTATCACGCCCTAACACCTTATATTTTACTATATTTATATAGTATTAGCAAGAAATTGCGGTTTCAAGCGGTACCAAAATGATATATTTTATGTTGCGTTTTATTATATTTAATTACAGTTTTTGCAATTTTTTGAAAAACAAACCTTATTTTTCAATTGAAAAATAAAAAAACCTACTAAGAAATATAAGTAGTAAACATCAATTTCTTAATAGATTTAATAATTTATACTATTTTAATAAGTTTTTAAATACTTCGACACTATCTAATTTTTCCCAGCTAAAGTCTCTTCCAAAATGACCATAAGCGGCAGTTTCTTTATATACTGGCCCCTCTAATTTTAGTTGATCAATGAAACCTCTTGGTGATAAATCAAAATTATCCCAAATCGCTTTAGTAATAATATCATCATCAACAAGTCCAGTGCCAAATGTGTCAACATATAAACTAACTGGATAAGCAATTCCAATCGCGAATCCTAATTGAATTTCACAACGTGAAGCAATTTTTGATGCAACAATATTTTTAGCAAGATATCTAGCAATGTAAGCTCCCGAACGATCAACTTTTGATGAATCTTTACCACTCATTGCCCCGCCGCCATGTCTAGCATAACCACCATATGTATCAACGATTAACTTTCGACCAGTTAATCCAGCATCGCCTTCTGGTCCGCCAGTAACAAATCTTCCTGTTGGATTAATATGATATTTAGTGTTTTTATCAACTAAATGTTTTGGAATAACATAATCAATTACTTCTCGTTTTACATCTTCTCTAACATCATCAATTAAATAGTGTTCACGATGTTGGGTTGATAAGACAATTGTATCAACTCTAGTAATCTTGCCTTTTTTATCATATTCAACTGTGACTTGGGTTTTTCCATCTGGTCCTAAATCTGGTAAGATTTTATTTTTTCTTACTTCACTTAGTCTTTTAGCAAGTTTGTTGGCAAGAGTAATCGCTAGCGGCATATACTCTTTAGTTTCATTACATGCATAGCCAAAAACAATTCCTTGATCACCCGCGCCTTGAAGCTCTGATCCATTTCCATCAACACCTAGGGCAATATCTTGTGATTGTTTGTCGATTTTTACTAAAAATTCAACATCATCAGCGTTATACCCTAATGCTTTATCAGTATATCCAATTCTTCTAATCGCTTCTTTGGCAACTTCTATATAATTAACATCAGCCCTACTTTTAACCTCGCCATAAATAAAACAAAAATTAGTCGTCACTGAAACTTCAACTGCGACTCTCGCTTTTGGATCTTTGGTTAAAATGGCATCTAAAATACTGTCAGCAATAATATCTGATACTTTATCTGGATGTCCCTCTGTAACTGATTCACTTGAAAAATATCTCATAA
>JAAYXR010000134.1 GCA_012515785.1 Acholeplasmataceae bacterium
GATCGTGATGTTATTTTAAAAGCTAAAAAAACTAAAATCTTAGATAAAAAATTAGAAGTTAATATTCCTGATGAAATCTATGATCAGTTATTGGAGCTGATAAAATGAGAGGCGTATTAGGATTAACCCAAAGAGCAAGAAAACTAATAACAGGAACTGATATAGTTATTAAAGGCTTACAAAAGCAAGAAGTATATTTAGTGTTAGTATCTAGTGATGCATCAAATAACACTAAAAAGAAGATGACAGATAAAACAAACTTCTATAACGTTTCTATTTTAGAAATAGATAACTACTTACTTAATCAATCAATTGGGAAAGTAAATGTTAAAGTTTGTGGGATTACCGATGAAGGTTTGGCCAATCTGTTACTCAGTAAGAAAGGCGTGTGATGTTATGCAAAATAAAAATGCAAAAAAAGGAAATAAAACGCAACCTAAAGAGAAAAAGTTTATCTATAAAGATAATATGAAAGTTTCTGAGGTGGCTCAAGGTTTAGATCTTTCACCAGCAGCACTCATTAAAAAACTAATTAATTTAGGAATTATGAGTAATGTTAACCAAGTTTTAGATCGTGATGTTGTTGAACTATTAGTTGATGATCAGGGATATAAATTTGAAGTTGAAAAAATTACTGACCTAACTCGTTATGATGAAATTGAAATCAAGGAAGATCCAAAGAATTTAGTTTCTCGTCCACCAATTGTTACGGTGATGGGACATGTTGACCATGGGAAAACGACATTACTTGATACGATTAGAAAAACTAGAGTTGCTCAAGGTGAAGCCGGTGGTATTACTCAGCATATTGGAGCTTACCAAGTGAAAAGAAAAGGCTCAGTAATCACATTTATTGATACCCCAGGTCACGCCGCATTTACGGAAATGCGTGCTCGTGGTGCCAAAGTTACTGATATCGTTATTTTAGTTGTGGCAGCTGATGACGGAGTTATGCCGCAAACAATTGAAGCGATTGACCATGCAAGGGCAGCCAAAGTTCCACTAATTGTTGCGGTAAACAAAATTGATAAACCAACTGCTAACCCTGAACGGGTCATCACGGCTCTTTCAGAACGTGGTGTTTTAGCTGAAGCATGGGGCGGAGATGTTCCGTTTGTTAATGTGTCAGCGTTAAAAAATCAAGGAATTGATGAACTTTTAGATGTGGTCGAGTTAGTTGCTGAAATTGGTGAATTAAAAGCTAACCCTAACCGACTTGCTATCGGTACAGTAATTGAATCAAGACTTGATCGAGGCCGTGGTCCGGTTGCGACAATTATTATCGAACAAGGAACTTTAAAAGTTGGAGACAACTTTGTTATTGGAACGACATTTGGTCGGATTAGAACGATTCATGATGACCTAGGCCGTCTTCAAAAACAAGCTAAACCAAGTCAACCAGTAGAAATTACGGGCTTAAATGATGTGCCAATGGCTGGAGATATGTTAATGGTATTCCCAGATGAAAGAACGGCAAGACAAATCTCAGAAGAAAGAGCTCATCGCGAAAGAGAAGACCAATTAAAAGGTCAAAGACGCACCCTAGATTCACTATTTGGTGATATGGAGGCGGCAGAAAAAGAATTAAATTTAATTATTAAAGTTGATGTTCAAGGGTCGACAGAAGCTTTAACTGGACTACTTGAAAAAATAAATATTGAAGGCTTTCACTGTAATATTGTCCGTTCAAACGTAGGAGCCATTACTGAAAATGATATTATTCTAGCAGAAGCAAGTAATGCGATTGTAATTGGATTTAACGTCAGACCAACAGCAGCAGTTAGAACACTTGCTGAAGAAAAAGGTATTGAAATTAGATTATATAGCGTTATTTATAAGGTTCAAGAAGATATTATTGCCGCGCTTGAAGGTATGTTAGAACCTGAATTAGAAGAACAAATTATTGGTCAAGCTGAAGTTAGAGATACATTTAGAATTTCTAAAGTCGGAACAATCGCGGGTTGTTACGTTACTGATGGTGTAATTGAACGTGATTCTTTAGTTCGAGTTATTAGAGATTCAATCGTTGTTTATCAAGGAAAACTATCATCATTAAAGAGATTTAAAGATGATGCAAGATCAGTAAGAGCTGGTTATGAATGTGGAATTGGCATTCAAAACTACGATGATATTAAAGTCGGAGATATTATTGAAGCTTCAAAAATGAAAGAGGTTGAATAATATGGCAAAAGTATCAACAGAAAGACTTGCAAGTTTGATTCAAAGAGAAGTTGCAATTATTGTTAATAATGAAATTAAAGATTTACAAGTCGGTTATATTAATATAACTGAAGCTAGACTTACAAGAGATCATTCTTTTGCAACAATTTATTACACAATTTTATCAGATGATAAAGAAATATTAGATAAAGCTAAAAAACTGTTAGATAAAAATAACGGATTAATTAGATTGAAGTTAGCTGGTAAAATTAGAAATACTAGGAAAATTCCTGAATTGATTTTTAAATTTGATGAAGCGTTAGCATACGGGAATCATATTGATAAAATCTTAAAAGAATTAAAAGGATAATTTTAAAATACCTTCATAGATTATATGAAGGTTTTTTATTAACAAATATATAGTAGATAAAACCATATAAAAATGATAAAATATAAGTGGTGATTTTCTTTGTTTGTAAGTGTGATTATTGACTTAAAAATTAAAGAGTTAGATCAAAAATATGACTATATTGTTCCAGATGAATTAAAAGAATTAGTTGAAATTGGGCAAAGAGTAGTCGTACCTTTTGGTAATATGGAACGTTTGGGTTATGTAGTTGATATTTTAGATGATTCTTTAATAGCTTCAAAACCTATTTTAGAAATTGTTGATATTACACCAATTATTAGTGATGAGATGTTTTTAATTTATAATTATCTTAAAAATCATACGACATCACTAAAAAGCGCAATTTTAGAAGCGATTACTCCAACCGAATTTATGCATGATTATCAAAAGAAAGCGAAATTAATTGAATCATTTGATGATTCAATTATACAAAAATTTAATCGAAACGGTGAGTGGATTTTAACTAAAAGTGATAAGTCATATTACAATAAATTAAAAAGATTAGAAAAAAACCATAAAATAAAGTTAATTACTACTATTAAACCAAGAGTAACCCCAAAAATAGTGATTGGATACCGCTATAATCAAAATCATAATTATTCAAGAATTAACAATTATTTAGATGTTATCAATAAATTTAAAGATGATGAAATTATCTTAAGAAGTGATTTATTAGAAATAACTTCAGCATCTTCACTTAATACATTAGAGAAAAATGAAGTAATTTTTAGAGTTGACGTTACTATTAAAAGAGAAGCAACTCATAAATTTGAACTAAAAGATAAAGATATTACTTTAAATGATGAACAAGAATATGCATATAAAGAAATTATTAAAGGGTTAAACACGACTAACAAATATTTATTGTTTGGTGTTACTGGTAGCGGTAAAACTGAAGTTTATTTACGAGTAGTTGACGAGGTTATCAAACGAGGTAAAACCGCTCTTATTTTAGTTCCTGAAATTAATATGATTGCTCAAGTTGCGAATAGATTGAAATCTAAGTTTAGTAATGTTTCAATTTTGCATTCAATGTTATCACCAGGTGTTAAACATGATGAATACCAAAAAATATATGATGGTGAAACCCAAATTGTTTTAGGAACAAGAAGTGCCATCTTTGCCCCACTGGATAATATTGGTGTTATTATTTTAGATGAAGAACAAGATGAAAGTTATACTCAAAGTGAAAGTGTCATTTATGAAACTAAAGATTTAGCTAAAATTCGTAGTAAATATCACCAAGCACCAATAGTTTATGCATCCGCTACGCCTAAAATAACTACGATGTATCAAGCACAAAAAAATGAAATTAAATTATTAGAATTACCTAAAAGAGCAGTAATTGATTTGATGCCAGAAGTAAGTTTTATTAATTTAAAGGATGAATTAAAAGCGGGAAATACTTCAATACTATCTAGAGAATTAATTAGCGAATTAGATAAAGTATTAAGATTACAAGAACAAGCTATCGTTTTAATTAATCGACTAGGTTATGCACCGTTTGTGATGTGCCGCGTATGTGGGTATGTTCCAACTTGTCCAACATGTGGAATTTCACTAACATATTACCAAGAAGAAAAAGAATTAAAATGTAATTATTGTGGATACCATAAGCCATATGATATAGAGTGTCCTAAATGTTCAAGTAAAGAAATAACACCAAGAGGGATCGCAATTGAACAAGTAATTCGTGAATTAAGAAAACATTTCCCAAAAGCAAGAATTTTAAAACTAGATACTACGACAACGAGAAAGAAAGGCGCACATGAAGAAATCTGGTATCAATTTTTATCAAATGATGCCGATATTTTAGTGGGAACACAGATGATTGCCAAAGGATTTGATTTTCCAGATGTAACATTATCAGCGGTAATATTAGCGGATGAAGATTTAAATTTATCATATTATGATGCTGATGAAAAAACTTATATTCTCTTAAAACAACTTATCGGTCGTTCCGGTAGGCATAAGCCTGGTAAAGCGATTATACAAGGTTATAATTTAAATCATTATGCAATAGAGAGTCTTGATAAAGATTATATGTATTTTTAC
>JAAYXR010000135.1 GCA_012515785.1 Acholeplasmataceae bacterium
CAATAGCCAAGTTTATTACTGTTGTTAAAATTAACCATGGTAAACGTTTAGCACTTCTTTGAAATCCAGTAAACGCGTCATCATGCTTAGGTAAAAAAGCTAATTTATTATATAATTCATCATAATTGGTAATTAATTGTTCTAAAACGTCATCAGCGGTAATAATACCTAATAAATATCCTTGATAATCTATAACTGCTAGTGAAGTTATATCGTAATTTCTAACAACTTCAATCGCTTCTTTTACCGTATTATCATGGTATACATAATAATAATCATCAATTATTAGTTTCGATAAAGAATCATTTGGTCTGGCAATAATTAATTCTTTAAGAGGAACCATTCCTACTACTTTTTCTTCATCATCCAGTACATAAATATTGTCAATAAAGTCGTTTTCTCTAACATTATTAAAGATATATGATGTTGCTTGTTTAACCGTGTAATTACTATTAATGGTTAAGAATTCTGTTGTCATGATTGAAGGCGCCAAATGATTAGAATAGATTAATAAATCTCTAACAATATTAGCCTTATCCTCTTTAAGATAAGCTAATATTTCTGTTTGTTCATCTTCATCATAATAACTAATAAATTCTTTTAATTCGTCAACTTCAAGGTTTTCAAGAACTTGTTTTTTTCTTTGTAAGTCTAATTCTTCAAAAACTTCTATTTGTTAGTATTTAGGTAATCTTGAGAAAACCTTACTAGTTTGCTTAACCCCAATTAACTGCATTACACGAATTTGTTCATCTTCATCTAAATCATAAAACATTTCAGCAATATCATATGGTTGCATATTTTTTAATTCTCTTTTAAGGGCATAGTTTGACTTTTTAAAATCTAGTCTCATATTAGTCCAACCCCCTTTAAAATTAAAGTTGCTAGTCCAAAATAAACAAATGTCGCAAATAAGTCAATTAAAGTTGTAATAAATGGACCACTGGCAATTGCTGGGTCAATTTTTAGTTTTTTAAGTAAATGCGGAATTCCCATGGCAAGTAAACTTACTGCCGAAACGATAATAGTAAGTGATCCACCGATAATTACCGCAAATATCACTGCAGTTTCCAATCTACCAAGTTCACTTGCCCCTTCAGGTAATCCTAATCCTAATATATAGACAAATAAAAACGAAATAATAAAGGTAATTGCGCCTAAAAAACATGCAGTGATTAGACTTGAAATAAACTCTTTAAAAACATCTTTTTTCTTCATTCCGCCTTCATTAGCGATGGCCTTTAACGCAACCGCTAGTGTTTGCGTGGAAACATTACCTGGTGATGATAACATTAATGGTTGGAAAAATGCTAAAATTGCTATTCCGCCAAGACCGGCAATCATCAACTCAGAAAAAGACATTAGTGGAATAAATAGTACCATTAATACTATTAACCAAGGTAAGCGTTGAATTGCAGTTTTAATCCATGGCTGTTGTGTATCGCTTGTTGGTAAAGCTGCAAGTTTTGCAAAGTCTTCTTCCGCCTCTTCAGCTGCAGCATCAATCGCATCATCAAGCGTTAAAATCCCGATTAGTTTATTTTCGCTATTAACAACTGGAAGTTCATATAACTCATAGTTTTTCATATCATATACTGCTTCCGTAATTGGGAGTTCATCTTCAACTGTTGGAATAGTAATCATAATTTCTTCAATTAATTTAGGACTTCTTGCTTTAACTAATGTTTTAAAATTAACCGCTCCTAAATAATTGTCTGCCTCATCAATAACAAAAAGTAAGTTAATTGATTCAGCTTCTCCTGCTTGCTTGATCATGCTAGTTGTCGCTTCTTTTACGTCCATATTTGGATAAATATAAACATATTCGTTAGACATATAAGCCCCAACAAGATGATCATCATATTTAATAAACTCTTTAACATCTTCAACTTCTTCAAGAGTTTCAATAATTTCATCTCTTAACTCTTCGTCTTCATATTCTTGTAAAATATCAACGACGTCATCAACTGTCATCTCATCAAAAATCTCAGTTTGCCTTTCTTTGTCAAATTCTTCTAATATTTCAGCGGCATCCTCTGGATCAAGATAAGTAATAATTTCAGCGATTTGTTCGTTTGTTAAATAATGATAAAGAATATCCCGTTCTTCAAGTGTTAACTCTAGTAAATCTTCGGCGATATCATATGCGTGCATCTCATCAATTCGTTTTTGGAATTCTTTTTTATTTAGTTTTTCTTCGAGTAATTTTTTACCATTTGTCATTATCCCTCTATTATAAATATTATCATATATTTATACAAAACACCAATTGAAAAAAAACAGAAACTCACGTTTCTGTTTTATAATAGTTTCATTTTATTAAGTTGTTGAAGTATATAGAGAGAATGTTTCATTTAACTTAGCAATATCAAACTCTTCAGTCAAAGCCTCATCGGTATACCAAGTATGATTTCCTCTAGGGAATCCCCTAGATGCTGCAAGTTCAATTTTACTAGCAATATGGGTTAATTCCCCATCAATATAAAATTTAACGTAGTCAGTTAAAATTAATTTAATAACGAAAACTTTCTTACCCCATAAAGTATTAAAAGTAACTCTCATTACTTTTCCGGCATCTTCTTTAACATAGATAACTGGGAAATCATCTCTAACTTCATCGCCGACAGTTAAACCGGAAATCTTAATAAATCTTGTCGCTATGATTTCTGGCAATATTAAATGATTACTATTTCCTGTTGGAGTAATTAAGATTTCGCTATTTTTATTATCAACTTCAATGGCCGCATTATTACTTGCTAACCCTTGAGTAATCGTTCCAAAGCTTAAAATAACGACAATAGCTATTAAACTTACAAAGATAATTGTTAATGCACCTTTTCTCATTTTTTAAACTCCTTTTACATCTATATGTATTTTATCACATTTAACATTAAAATAAAAAATATTTTTTATTTACCACCAATTGCTAATTCTCCAACATGAACACTTGGGCTGCCATAACCACTTAATTCAGAAATTTTTAAATCTGATCCGAGTCCAACAATTGAATTTAAAATTTCAAAGAAATTTCCTGATACAACAATCATTTTAACCGGATGATCAATTTTACCATTGATAATTTTAAAGCCCCCCGCTTGTAAATTAAATGACCCTGAAATTGGTTGAACTCCGGCATGTAATCCTGCAAGTTCGGTAATATATAAGCCATCTTTAATCGGTGCGATTAATTCATCAAATGATAACTCTCCTGGTTTTAAATAAAAGTTAGTTGCTGAAACCCGACCACTAAAACTATTACCTGTTGGTTCCACTTTAAAGATTGCAGCCGTTTTTAAATCATGAATAAATCCGTTAAATACGCCGTTTTCAACGATTTTCTTAGTTCTGCACGCAACGCCTTGGTCATCAAACGCATATTGGAAAAATGCATCTTTTGATAATGGATCATCAACAATAGTAATCGAGTCAAGAGCGATCTTTTGTCCTTCTTTTCCAACTAAAGCGCTCATTTTACGATATGCTGCAGTTCCACTAAAAATTGATGAAAAGGCACTTAGTAAATTAGCAAATCTTTCATTTGAAAATACTACTGGATAAGAGCCAGAAGGAATTTCAAGTCCTCCTAGTTTGTTAACTCCTTCTTCAATTGTTTCTTTAGCGTGCGCTAAAACATCAAAGTCGTCAAAATCTTTAACGATTTTAACTTTGTATGCAGTTTTAATATCACTATCTTTTTGGAAGACTCCAAAACCATAGCTATAAGCATATGATTTAGTTCTTGAAAGATTTAACCCTTTAGAGTTGACTAAATGTGTTTCAACATAAGTTTCACCGTAATTAGTACTTTCAACTTGAGTGACAAATTCTGATTTTTGAATTTCTTCTTCTAATCTTAATAAATAGTTAACTTTTTTCTCAAATGGCACTTTATCAAAATCATAAACTGTATCAACTACTTCTGGATAACTTTTAGATCCTTCATAAATAATAGCTGGTTCATCAATGGTTAAGCTTTTAGCATTTTCAATTAATTGATTTAATAATTTATCAATATTTTCATCTGATAAATTTTCAGCATTAAGTGAAGTAAATTTACCATTATAAATTCCACGAATTGATACTTCGTGTAATTCACTTTTAGTATATTCCTCAACTTTACCTTTATAAATTGATAAAGATAATTCTTTTGAAATAACTGCGTATATTTCTAAATCTGTTAGTCCTTTTTCAATTCCTTTTTTAATCCACTTTTGATACATTATTGACCACCTCCGCCAACTGTCATATCTCTAACTCTAATTGCTGGTTGTCCTACATCAACTGGAATTGATCCACTTGCAGCACCGCACATCCCTTGAGATAATGTTAAGTTATCTGCCACCATATCAACATGTTTTAAAATTTCGCCACCTTGACCAATTAACATTGCACCCTTAACTGGCTCTGCGATTTTGCCATCGCGAATATAATACCCTTCCATTACGGCAAAATTAAATTCTCCAGTAGCTGGGTTAACTGACCCGCCACCAAGTTTTTTAGCAAATAACCCATATTCAGTATTTTTAATTAAATCTTCAAACTTAGATTTACCGGCTGCAATATAAGTTGAATTCATTCGTGATGTTGGTGAATATTTATAAGACTGTCTTCTTGATGAACCATTTGGTTCCATATTCATTCGTTTCCCATTACGATAATCGATTAAATAACCTTTTAGAATTCCATTTTCAATTAATAAGTTCTTTTGCGGAGCATTACCTTCATCATCCGTATTCATTCCGCCCCATGCGCCTTCAATAGTTCCATCGTCATATGCTGAGACAACTTCACTAGCAACAGCTTCGCCAATTTTACCAGCGAATGGTGATAATCCTTTAGAAACTGAACTAGCTTCAAGCGGATGTCCACAAGCCTCATGGAAAATAACCCCACCAAAGCCATTATTTAAAACTACCGTCATAATTTGTGGTTTAATTTTTTCGGCACCTAAAATTCTAATTGCGGCTTCTGATACTTCATCAGCAATTGCTTCTAAATCTAAAGTTTCAAGGAACTCAAAGCCGGCTCTTGCCCCTGGCCCTTCATATGAATCTTGCATTCCAGTTTCATCTTTAGCTACTGCTGAAAGTGAAACGCGAATGTACGGACGAAAATCAGTTTGATAAACACCACGGTTATTCGCAATTAATACCACTTGTTCGCTTTCTAAAAGACTCATTACTCCTTGAACAATTTTTGAATCAAAATCTTTAATTCGTTTTGAAATTCTTTGAATAATTTCTTTTCTCTCATCATTAGAAACATCAGCCATACGTCTTTTAACATTAACAGTATATGGTCTTTCATTTCCCAGTGGTAAAACTGTTCCTGGTTTACCATTAAATGATTTTGATAAGTCAGTTGCTAGTTTTAAAAGCGATTCATATGATACATCATTAGTGTATCCGTACACTTCATCAATTCCAGAAATTAATCTAATCCCTGCTCCAAATGTTTCATTAGTTGAAACCTGATCAATCTCTCCTGACATGCCACGCATTGCGTTAGAAATCGTGTTTTCTAAAAACAATTCCGCAAAGTCAGCGCCAGTTTGAACACCAGCTTCTAATATTTTAGTAATTTTATCTTTTCTTATCATATTTATCCTCGCTTTCAAATTGTAGTTCGTACAATTTATGATAATGTCCTTTATGTCTTAATAATTCGAAATGATTCCCCATTTCAATAATTTCACCATCACTCATAACAATAATTCGATCACTATGTTGAATCGTTGAAAGCCTATGAGCCACAACGATTGCGGTTGAAATATTCATCATCTTCACCATTGATTCTTGAATTAAAACCTCAGTTTCAGAATCAATATTAGCGGTCGCCTCATCTAATATCATCAAAGTCGGATTATATAGTAGGGCTCTTGCAAATGATATTAGTTGCCTTTGCCCAGCTGAGAAGTTATTTCCTCTTTCTAATACCATATGTTCATAACCTTCCGGTAATCTTTCAATGAAATGATTCGCTCCAACATACTCGGCCGCTCTTTTAACTTCTTCAAGCGGGATTGTCTCATCAAATAAGGTTATGTTTTCGCGGATTGTCGCGTTAAATAGAAATACATCTTGTAACATTTGACCGACATGTTTTCTTAAAGACGCTATTTTAATATCTCTAATATCAATGCCATCAATTAAAATTTGACCGGCTTGAATATCATAGTTTCTAACAATTAAACTTAAAATTGTTGTTTTACCACTTCCGGTCGCCCCAACAAAGGCAATCGTCTCATTTGGTTTAACTTCAAATGATACATCTTTTAAAACCCATTCATCGGGAATATATTGAAACCAAACGTTTTTAAATTCAATATGACCATTAAATGTTTCAAGTTCAATTGCGTCTTCCTTATCAACAATTTCTGGTTCAGTTTCTAAAACATCAAAGATTTTTTCAGCACTAGCAAATGCTCCTTGCAAGATGTTGTATTGATCAGCTAGTTCTTCAATCGGTCTAAAGAAGTTTCCTAAATATCTTGAGTAAGAAACTAAATCTCCTACCGACATAACCCCACTTGCAATTTCTTTAGCGGCAAAATAGAATAAAATAATTGAACCTAAGGTTGAGAAGATAAAAATCATTGGTCTAAAGACTCCAAAAATAAATACTTCTCTTAAATAACTTTTTCTTAATTCTTTACTTAACTGATTAAACTCTATTTTTTTCTTTTCTTCTTGATTAAAAATTTGAGTAACTTTCATTCCTGATAAGTTTTCCGATAAGAATGCATTAAGAATACCGACATTTGTTTTAGTTTTTCTATATGTCTTTCTTGATAAGTGTTTGAAAGTAAACATTGAAAGGGCTACAAAAGGTACAATCGCCAAGATATATAATGTTAGTCGCCAGTTGTAGACAAATAGAATAACTAAACTAATTATTAAGAAAAGTGAACTTCTTAATAAGTTAATCAAAATATCTGAAAACATTTCCGATAATGAGGCGGTATCATTAGTAATTCTTGTTACAAGTTTACCAACAGGGACATGGTTGTGTTGATTGGCCGACATGCTTTGAACGTGTTCAAAAGCATCTTGTCTAATATCTAGCACAATAGTTTGTCCTAGTTTTTCCATTAATATCGTTTGAATAAAGTTAAATGTGACGGCAACTACTAAGACTAAAACCATAATCGCAATCACGAAAATGATATAATTCATTTTATCGGATTGAGTCATACCTTCTTTAATCATAACGTCAATGGCTTTACCTAAAAAGAAGTTTGGAAGCAAATCAACCGCTAAAGTTAGAAACATTAAGATAATCCCAATTAAGAATTTACCCCAATTAGGACGTAAATATTTCATTAAGTTTCTAAACAGGTGTTTATCACTTCTCGTTCTGGTGAACTCTTGATCATCAAAATCACGCATCAAGATCACCACCTTTTTCATCTTCTAACCGATCTAAGGTTTGAAGTCTAACCATTTCTTGGTATAAAGGAGATACTTTTAGTAATTCTTCATGACTGCCATTACCTACTAATTTTCCGTCATCTAATAGTAAAATCTTATCCATATGTCTAACCGTAGAAATACGATGAGCAATGAAGATGGTTGTTTTGTTTTTTCTAACTTGAGATAAGTTTTTAATAATTGCTTCTTCAGTTTTAGTGTCAACCGCTGATACCGAATCATCTAGTATTAATACTTTTGGATCTTTAGTTAAGGCCCTGGCAATCGAGATTCTTTGTTTTTGACCACCTGAGACGGTCACTCCTCTTTCACCAAGTATAGTATCAAAGCCTTCTTTAAATTCAATAATATTAGTATATACGTCAGATAATTTTGCAGCATCAACTACTTTTTCTATATCAATTTCCGCTTGTGAAAACCCAATATTAGCTTTAATAGTATCAGAAAATAAAAAGTTATCTTGCGGAACATATCCAATTGTATCTCTTAGTTGTTTTAACGGGATTGTTATAATATCATGTGAGTCAATATAAAGTGTATCTAATTCGACATTATAGACTCTTAATAACAAATCAACTAAAGTCGACTTACCGGACCCAGTTCTACCTAAAATTCCTACCATTTCGCCTTCCTTAATTTCAAAAGAGATATCTTTTAAGATTAAAATTTCAGGATCATCTGGATAACTAAATGATAAATTACTAGCAGTAATTGAACCACATAATTCTGGTGTTTCAACCGCTAAATCATCATTTACTTCAATTTCGGCATCAAAGAATTCACCAATTCTTTGAGCACTAGCTCCTGCTTGACTTGATATAGTAATAACCCTTACTAGCGCCATTACTGGCCAAGTTAAGGTTCCAAAATATGTTAAATATACCATTAAATCTTCTGGAGTAAACGTATGATAAATTACTAAATAGCTACCATAACCAATCAAAGTAAATATAACGGTATTAATGGCAATAGTAATCGCCATTTGGAAATATAGTCTTTGTCTAACAAAGGCAATATTTTTATCAAAGAAATCTTTAGTCCGATATTCAAATCTTAAGGCACTTGACGCTTCTTTAACATAAGCTTTAATAACTGAGATACCAGATAAATTTTCTTGCACATAGTCACTCATGCTTTCAAATGATTCTTGTCTCGCTCTAAACTTTTCCCTCATTGATTTTCGAAGAATGAACATTAAGATGGCTAACGCAACCATTGGAATAAACGCATAGACAGTCATCATTACATCCATCTTAAACATTTTATAAAGGGTTAATCCTCCTAAGAAGATACCATCAACAATCATCAACAAGCCAGGACCAAAAGCCATTCTAACAGCCCCTAAGTCATTAATGAAATATGTCATTAATCCCCCAACTTTTTCTTTACTATAAAATGAGTTGGATAGTTTAGTGGCATGTTCAAACATTTCATTTCTAACATCTTCTTCAATCTTTCGTGAAGTACCGAAAATAAAAAGGCGCCATAAAAAACGCCCAAAAGCAACAATTGCTAAAAGGATTAATAATTTACCTAGATGCGGTAATATTTGACGAAGTAAAGAATCTTCCGTGATAATTGCCCCTGCTGCAATATCTTGGTTAGCCCGTCTATAAGTACCAATAATATCTCCTGTGACCTCAGGAATAATCAATTGAAAATAGTCAACTGCGATTAATACTGCTAGTCCAAGAATTAATGGTATTGCATAAATAAGATAATATTTTCTAAAATGCTTGGTAAATATCACTTCTTGTTTCTCCTTTTTCGCTATTACATTAATTGTACCATATTATAAATAAACTTATTTATAAAACACTCAATCCGGAAAGCGCCCTTAATTATAAAAATATAATTAAGTTGCTACTTATTTATAAGACGTTTAAATTAACTAAGTTTTTATATTTTTTAAGTATTAAAAAATGGTAAATAAGTGCTATACTAACAAATGGAGGGACAATGATATGAATATCTTAAATAAATTTTTACGTTACGTTAAAATTGATACCCAGTCAAATCCTTATTCTAAAACTTCTCCTTCAACTGAAAAGCAAAAAGAATTATCTTTGTTATTAGTTAAGGAATTAAAAGAAATGGGACTTGACGCCTTTATGTGTAAGGACGGGTATGTTTATTCAAAAATACCTAAAAATACTAATAAAGCCAAATATAACATTGGTTTTATTGCTCACGTTGATACTTCTTTTGATGCGCCAGGAGCTAATGTTAATCCTAGAATTATCAAAAATTATGATGGCGGAACAATCGTCTTAAATGATTTTTATCAAATGAACCCACAAGAATTCCCAAATTTACTAGAAGTTATTGGCGACGATTTAATAGTTACTGACGGTAACACTTTATTAGGTGCCGATGATAAAGCTGGTGTTGCTGAAATTATGCAAGCCGCACAAGAAATTATTAGTGATAAAAATCTATTACATGGTGATATTTATATCGCCTTTACACCAGATGAAGAAATAGGTAGAGGAACTGATCATTTCGACTTAGATTTCTTTAGACCTGATTTCGCTTATACTTTTGATGGCGGTAGAGTTGGATCAATTGAAAGCGAAAACTTTAACGCAGCTGCCGCTAATGTTATCATAACTGGCAAAAGCATTCACCCAGGAACGGCTAAAGATAAAATGATCAATGCCAATAAAGTTGCGATGGAGTTTAACTCACTTTTACCTAATGAAGCACCAGAAAATACTTCAGGTTATGAAGGCTTTTATCATCTATCAGCATCAAAAGGATCAGTCGAAAGTGCCACTTTAGAATATATTATTAGAGATTTCGATTGGGATAATTTCCAAAAAAGAAAAAAAGTTTTTGAAACTATCAAAAACAAACTAAATAAAAAATATAACTATCAGGCAGTTGAAATCAAATTAAGAGACCAATATTTTAATATGGCATTAAAATTAAAAGATAAAGAGTATATTTTAGAGATTGCCAAAAATGCCATATTAAAAACCGGTATATCTCCAATATTCCAACCAATTAGAGGGGGTACTGATGGTGCCATGTTGACTTATAAAGGTCTTCCAACCCCTAACTTAGGAATGGGTGGTTATAACTATCACGGAAGATATGAATATGCTTCCATTAACCAAATGGAAAAAGCGGTAGAAATAATTAAAAATATTGTAAGAGTTGAAAAATAATACAAAAAACAGACTTCCGAGTCTGTTTTTTCATTCATATTTCATTTTAATTAAATCAAGTTCTTCTTCTAAGACTTTTTTACTTAACCTTACTGAATCTAAAATAGCTTTTTTAATGTCATCATCAGTAACTCCTAAGTTGATTGAGATGTCTTTTTCAATGTATTGATTTTTAGATTGCAATTTGGCAAATTCAACTAAATTAAGTCCACTTTCAATATTATTTTTCTTATTAATTCTAGTAAGTCTTCTAGCATAAATTTTATATAAAAAATTAGGAATAGTTACTATTTTATGGTTGTTTCTATCTAGCGCTTCATTAAATATTTCAAGCATTTCTACCCATGTCATATTATAGTAACCAATCGGATATGAATTAGCACCTTTATTTTTAATTAATGCCCCGTAAATAGCTTCTCCAACCTGTCTTGCGGTAATCATCGCAGTACCACCTTTAGTCCAATATGTTCTTCTTTTCATCTTTAATATTTCATTAACTAAAATAGTCCAAACTGGCCTTCTTCCTTCTTGAATTCCAAAGACATAAGGTATTTCAACAGCAGCCACATTAAAGTTTTCATCTGCATAACTAAACGCTGCTTTTTCTTGATCAACTCTTGATTTAATATATGGGTGATGTTTGGTTAAATTTAATTTAGGCCAAATGCGATTAAAATAAGAAAAATATGAACCTAATACCACGACACTTTTAACACCAGCCTTTTTAGCAAGTGGTAATAATTTATGTAGTGGTTTAATATTATATTCGTAGTATAAATCATAAATTGGCGGAGCCCCTTCAACTCTTTCATCAATTCCAGCAGCAAAGATTAAACCTTCACAACCTTCCATATATTTTAATAATTCTTCTTCTGTTAGAGTTAAATAATTTTTTAAAATTAACTCCATATGATTAGGAATAGTAATTGATTCTGGCTTTGGCGGCAAGGCAAAAGAAATAATCTCGTGATTATTTTTTGATAAGATTTTAGCTGCTTCATAACCTAAAAGGCCAGTTCCACCAATTAACATTACTTTCATAAATATGTCTCCTTAAATTTTCTACCTTCTGGTGTAACACATAAAATATTATTTTTAACGATAATATAATTTTTCTCTAAGGCATAATTATAGATATGATTAAATTCTTTAGGATCCCAATTTAACATTGAAACAATGGTATCAAGAGCAATCTCTTCTTTTTCATCATGAGCACCTGAGTGATTTCGAATATGAATTAACATCGCTACCACTTTGTAGACATATTTAAGCTTTTTCCGTTTAAAGATATTAACGATAATCCCGCTCTTTGGATTGGCCATAGCAATAATTAAAAAGACTAACATAGTTGTTACCGCGATGCCCCCTGAAATTGGTAAAACGAAGAAATCACCAATAACATATCCTACTAAAACATTAAATACAGCAATTAAGACAGTAACAAATAAAGTCCTTTTAAGATCTTTAGTAATCATTAATGCTGAGGCTCCTGGCCCAATCATTAGTGATACCACCATAATCGCACCCACTAAATCAAATGCGATAACTGCCGTTACCGAGACAAGTGTCGTTAAGGCATAATGAATAATTACTGGTGAAAAACCTAAAACTGAAGCTAAGGCTTCATCAAAAGACATTATCTTTAATTCTTTATAAAAGATTATGATAAATAATACATTGATAATTAATACTATTAAAGGTAAGATTAAGTTTCTTGGAATTGTTAAAAAACCTAATGTTACTTGTTCAATACTAGCAAGTTCAATATGACCAATAAAAATACTATCAACATTAATATTAGTATTTCTTAAATTAGTGGCTGGTGAACTAATAATTAATATTGCAATTGAAAATAATAATGGAAAGACTACCCCAGTGGCCGCATCTTCTTGAATCTTTTTACTCTTAATTAATAATTCAATTAACCAAGATGTAAAAACTCCGGTTGCAGTTGCTGCAAGTACAACCAGTGGTGAATTAATATCTTTGACTAATAAAAACCCTACAACTATCCCAAATAAAACAGTATGAGAAATTGCGTCAATTAACATTGACATTTTTCTTAACACCAAAAATAAGCCTATAATAGATGAGGCAATTGCTGTTGCTAAGGCGATTAAAATAATAGCTAAACTACTAGTCATCTTGATCACCTATTATTAAATTAACCTTTTTAATACCGAGTTGGCTTATTTCATATTTATCGTTAACTAAATGCAAATATTCTTTATCCACTAACTCTTTTAGTTCATCATTAGATAACTCTTCATCATGATAAAAACGAACTAATTCTGCATATTTTTTCAAATAATATTGATATCTAATTTGTTTAATCGTTTTAACAACCA
>JAAYXR010000136.1 GCA_012515785.1 Acholeplasmataceae bacterium
TTAAAAATGTAACATCAGTTTTTGATAAAGTCATTTTGATTTTAAATGTTGGAACCATCATTGATATCAATGAAGTAGTAGCTGATGTGGAAGCGATTATGTTAGCTTATCATGGTGGTTATTATGGTGCGATTTCGATTTATGAAGCGTTAATTGGTCTTACCATGCCAAGCGGGCAATTACCATTTACAATTTTAAAAGATATAACAAAAGACCCTACTATCACTTCATTTGGCCAAGTAAAAACTCCTTATTTGGAAGATATTTATGTGGGGTATCGCTATCATCACACCTTTAATCCTAATAATATTTTGTATCCGTTAGGATACGGATTAGGTTATGGTGATTTTAAAATTGATGATGTTAAAACTACCATAAAAGGTACTAAAATTGATGTTTCACTGAATTTAATTAATAAAATCGATAAATATAATAATAAAACGATATTTTTCTATATAGAAGCTCCTAATGGTCTCTTAGGTAAGCCGAAATATGAACTAGTTCACTTCTATAAACCAAATCGATTTAAAGATAAAATTAGAATAAATCAATCATTTGATTTAAAAGATATTGCTTCATTTGATGATTTAGGAGCAATCAATAAAGGATCATATGTTCTAGAAAAAGGCGATTACTTACTTCATCTTGGCTTTTATCTTGGTGACATTAAACATACATTTAAGTTTAATTTAAAAGATAATATTATCTCGAAACCAAAGACGTTAATTTCTATTAATGAACCATTTAAAAGAATAGTTAATAAGAATAATAAATTAAGTTATGAAGCAGTAGAAGTTAGTAGTAGTGAGATTAAAGTAAATACTATAAACAAAGCTAAGTATGAGCCAAATAATTATACATTTGATGATTTATTGCAAGGAAAAATTACCTCAAGAGAGTTGGTCCGAGGATTAACTAATGAAAATTTAACTCATTTAGTCAAAGGTGAAGGAATGAGTAGCCCCAAAACGACACCGGGAATTGCCGCGGCTAGTGGGGGGATTACTAAAGAACTAGAAGATAAAAAAATCCCGATTATCGGATTTAGTGATGGGCCATCAGGAATTAGAATGGATTCTGGCTTTTTAGCTTCAAGTATTCCTAATGGAGCCTTAATTGCTTCAAGCTTTAACTTAGAATTAATCGAAAAATTATTTACTGGTGTCGCTATGGAGATGAAAAATTATAATATTGACATCTTGTTAGGACCAGGGATAAATATTCATCGTAACGTGTTAAATGGCCGTAATTTTGAGTATTTTTCAGAAGATCCAGTGATTACCGGATTAATTGCTGCAAGTATCTTAAAAGGGCTTCATAATGAAGGCCGTGATGGGTCTTTAAAACATTTTACTTGTAATAATCAGGAGTCTTATCGTTTTACTAATGAAGTAGTAGTCTCTAACCGAGCATTAAGAGAAATTTATATGAAGGGTTATGAACTAGCGATTAGAGAAGGTAATGCGAAAGTAATCATGTCCTCGTATAACTACGTTAATGGTTATCATGCATTAACGCATCCGTTATTTTACAATAATATATTAAGAGAAGAGTTTGGCTTTAACGGGATTATGATTTCAGATTGGTGGGCCCACGTTAATAAAACAAGTGAACCATTATGTAAGAAAAGACTATCAGAAATGATTAAAGCAAACCAAGATTTATATATGGTCGTTATAGATGCTACAACTTATGATGATGATTTATTGGAAAGCTTAAATAATCAGACACTCTCTCGTGACCAATTAGAAAAAGTAGTAGCCAATATTTTAGATTATTATGCGTTTTTAAAAAACAAACAACAAGAACTTAATAAATCAAAAAAGGCAATCACTAAAGAGTTAGAGCAAGAAGAAAAGAAAACCGAAGAAACTTTAGTTAAACACGGGACAATTGGTTTTTTGGTTGAGGAAAAAGAAAATGGAGAAACTCATTTTATCCACATTATAAAGCCAATTGATAAAGAAAAAGATATTAATATTTTAGACGATTTAAAAGTTATTAAAATCAGCCCAATACCAGGAAAAGAAGTTGAATTAGATCATGATTTTGATACCAAAAGAGATATGTTAGTTCATTATCAAGTCGAAATTGATGAACCTGGTAATTACGTATTTTTATTTGAAATGGAAAATCATTCATCATCACTATCACAAACTTCATTTAATATGTATTTTAATGAAATTTATGATAAAACTTATACTTATAATAAGTTTGATGGGATATTGGAGACTAGATTGGTTAAAAACTTAGATAGAGGCATACATACATTCTCAATTAAGTTTAATCATGCGGGATTATACTTTAAATCAATTAAAGTATTTAGACATCCATAAATTTAAGCACAAAAAA
>JAAYXR010000137.1 GCA_012515785.1 Acholeplasmataceae bacterium
GCTTAATGATATGGTAATTGGAATTGACTCAGCAATTATTGAAGATTCAGTTATCAAACAATTTAGTGAAATGAATAATGATACTGATGAACAAAGATCAAGAAATGTTAATCGTAATCCAAGAACCGGAGTTGGTTTTGATGAAAATGGCAAAATGGTATTAATTACAGTTGATGGCCGCGGCGTGTCTAAAGGCGTTGATTATCGCGAATTAGCCGGAATTATGCAATATTATGGTATTGTTGATGGCTATGGTTTAGATGGCGGGGGTTCGACTCAAGCCGTCTTTAGAGTTAATGGTGAGTTAACATACGTTAATACACCATCGGAAAGAGATCCTTATCGTGGTGTGGCTAACGCCTTATTATTTATTCGTGAAAAAGAAGCAAAACCAACCTATGATTTAAAAGTTGGTAAGGGTTATTTAACATTAAATATCATCGATAAAACTAATATTAGTGAAGTTGAGATATTAGTTAATGGCAAGTCAAATAAATATAGTGATATAACTAATGAAATTCGAGTAGAAATTGAAGGGGAAAAAGCTGAAGGCGTTGCTATTTATTACACTAAAAATGGCACTAAACGTCACTTAACTAACGAAATTATTAGTGGTGTTAGGAAATATTTTAATGTCAATAATGTCGCTTTGTATGATTTTGAAAAAGGTTATTCCTTTGCACAAAACATTGGTTATAATAATGCAATCTATCAATTTACTAAAGAACAATGGCAAGCAATTTCTGATATTGTTGATGATCCTGGATATAGTAAAGAAGGCAATTACAAGATGGCTAATTTAGCCTTACTTGTCACTGATGCTGAGGGTAAAGTGATTGCGTTAAGACTATATCAAAAATGGGTTGATGATCCGCAATCAGGCATTCAACTAACGGTTGATGCCGATGGTAACATCATCGCTCAACTTCAAGGGGCATTTAGCCGCAATAACGTCGAAATCGGAGTTAATGCCTTAGTTCCTGAAGGTGGATTTGTCTATGTCTTTGCTACTCCAACGCCATCAGTTGATGATGGGTTCTCAGCGGCAATGAAATTTGCCTATAAATATTTATTAGGCCTAGATCCAAGTTTGTTTGAATCAGCTCGGTTAAATGGCGAACCATTTACTGATTGGACAAATCCGCCAATTAATCCATTTGCTGAAGGATTTAGAGTAACAATTTCAGCCGAACCTGAAGCGGATGATAGACAAACATATATCAAAATCGGTGATAAGGAATATATTGCTGAACTTAATACCTATCAATGGGATGCTTCGGGTGGAGTCGGTGCTATTGATACTCATGCTTTAATCTTTTCAAAAGCGTCTTTAGCATCAATGCCAGGATATGGAACCGTTGATACAGCTGATGATGCAGGTAAAAATTACACAATTCAATATTCAATTTTAGCCATTACCGATGCTAATGGTAAAATTGTTCAAATTAGAATTCACCCGGGCCATAAGATTACTTGGGATACCGCCACTAATGATTATAAAGTTGAAGATACATTAACGCCAAAAACGCTTCAACATGGATTATTAGATGATATTCCTGATGGTGGGTATGTATTCTTATTCCAAAATACTAACCTTCCAGGTAATCCAATTCGCGCTTGGGGTTGTCAACAATTAACCGGTTTTGCTGACGTTACTGGATATGCAAATGCTGATACTGGCGGAGTTGCCAATATGACGGTTAATCCATTTGTTGACGGATTTATTATTGAAATTATTAAAAAATAGTATAATTAAAAGTATAGGGTTCAACTTTGCGCAAAGTTGAACCCTCAACAAATAAAAACACGTAAGGGGAATCAAATTATGCAAACTAAAATAACTAAAATATTCAAAATAGTAATAGTTTTGCTATTGGTTTTTACTTTGTTCGCATGTGAAAAAGACCCTAATAACTCCGTTGACCCTGACCCGCCTAATGGAGAAAAAGATACTATTAGACCGCTAATTATGGTAAATGCCGATGCTCAAACCATAAGAGTTAAGCAAAACCAAATTCTTGATCTTAAAGATACATTAATTGCGGCTGGAATCAAAGCTATGGATAATGTTGACGGAATTATTACAAATAAAATTGAAATAAATGTCAATGATTTTGATATTTCTAAACCAGGAGAATACATTATTGACGTGTTTGTATTTGATAGTTCAAATAATAAATCGGAGGTGAAGTTTATTACCGTGATAGTAGAAGAATATTATGGATTAATTATGGAATATCCAATTTTTACAGGTGAAATACCAGATGAAGTTAAAACAGTAGATAAACAATTATTGTTTGGCGGGGCATTTTACTTTAAAACGATATCAACTAAAGATAAATGGGTTGGTATTGAAGGGGTTATCACCTTACCAGAATTTGAAATAAAAAGATATGCTACTAGTTATAATACTGAGTTAAATGTTGATCCTAACTGTAAAAATTTAGATAATCCTTCGATTTATATGGGAGGACAAGCCGCATATCATAGTGATGTAGGATTAAGTCTTTCCCAAGTTTTATTAGGAAATGGAACGATATCCAAAGGTTCTTATGCTTACAGACCTTTTTGGCGATACATTACATCAATTAGTGAAACGAATAAAGATATTGGCCCGGTTGATATAAATAATCATCGAAGATATGGTGTTTCAGCAACTAATGCCAATGAAACTAACATGATAGCTAATTGGTATTATAAAGATACCGAATATTATTATTTACCTGGTGATAAAATTAGAATGATTGTTTATAGTCCAAAACCTGACTATTTACAACTTCAAATTGAAGTGTTAGAAAAATCAACACTTGAATCATCAGTTAGAATTAGAGAAGAAAACAACTGGAAGGATCCAGCGAACTTTATAAGTCCGATATTTATATCAGCTGGGCACGGAACTAACATGAAAGTTGAATTCAAACGGGTAAATGCTATTGATCAAAGTGGAAACGAAGGGAAAACAGCAATTATGACTGGTTCAAATGTTAAGATTGCAGTTTGGGAAAGTGTATATTTACATCGAAACATCAATGGTACAAAATACCGTGTAGCTTTTACCGAAGAGAGAAGTGATACACTTGGAGCTCCGGAGGATAAATATTTTACATACACAATTATTGATCCAAATACAGGTGGTGTTTCAATTACTATTCACCCGAATAAAGAAAATGAATAATATAAAATAGGAGTTTTATATGAAACTTAAATATAGCGCAGTAGTTGTTGGGGGTTCATTAGGTGGTGTAATGGCAGCATATGCTTTATCTAGTCAAGGAATTGAAACAGCATTGATTGAAGAAACATCATGGCTAGGTGGTCAACTGACTAACCAAGGAGTGCCAAGCGATGAACACAAATATATAGAATTTACCGGAGCAACAAAAACGTATCGAAATTTTAGAAATAAAATTCGTGATTACTACCGAAATCATCCAGATATTATTGATGAATTAAAAGACAAAGAAATATTTAATCCAGGCAATGGTTGGGTTTCAAGAAATAGTAGTGATCCGCGGGTGTGTCTACAAATATTAAATGGCATGTTAAAGCCTTTTTCCAAAAGTGGAATACTTGATATTTTTCTTAATACAATGGTTATTGGTGCGGAAAAAACAGCAGATGCAATTGATTTTGTAGTTGTTAAAAATGATGATGGGGTTCATTTTATTGAAGCTGAATATTTTTTAGATGCTACCGACACGGGGTCACTTTTACCAATTACAAAAACTGATTATGTTACTGGTTCAGAATCATTTTTTGAAACCAATGAACCACATGCACCTGAGATTGGAGACCCTGAAGACATGCAGCCAATTACATGGACTGCTGCGGTTGGTTTTAATCCAAATAATACTAAAATAATTGAAAAACCAAAAATGTATGATAAATTCAAAAATTATCTTATGCCATTTGGTGAATCTAAATTAAGTTGGTGTACTCCAGGGTTAGCTCAAGGATCAAAACAAGAATTTTCAATGTTTGGGATTAATGAACCTGAAAATAAAATCGGATTATTTACATACAGGCAAGTTATTGAAAAAGATTATTTTAAAACAAGTGTTCCTTTTTCGGTTATGTTAATTAATTGGGCTCAAAATGATTATATTTTTGGAAATATTTATGATAATCCTAATAGTGAATATCATAAATATGCCGCTAGAGAACTAACATTATCATTAATATATTGGCTTCAAACTGAAGCTAGACGAGATGACGGTGAATTTGGTTATCCAGAAATATGTCTAGTTCCTGAGGTTTTAGGAACTAATGATGGTTTGGCAATGGCACCCTATATTAGAGAATCAAGAAGAATCAAAGCTTTGTATACCATCAAAGAACAAGATATTAGTCGAAAATACGCTAAAAAGCCACCACATTTTAAAGATAGTGTTGGTATTGGTCATTATCATATTGATTTACACATGACTACTAAAACAAAAACTCATTTTTATGATCAAGCATATCCATTTCAAATTCCATTAGGCGCATTAATCCCAGTAAAAACTAAAAATTTAGTGGCAGCATGTAAAAATATTGGAACAACTCATATTACAAATGGTTGTTATAGATTACATCCGGTAGAATGGAATATTGGTGAAAGTGCGGGACATTTAGTGGCATTTTCTATAAAAAATAAAGTAACACCTAAAGAAATATACGAAAATGATAAATTATTGAAAAAATATCAAGAAAAATTAAAAAATGAAGGAATTTTACTAGAGTGGCCTCACTCTGTTATGGAGGAATATTTATGAAAGTATTAGAGAGAATTAAAGGAAAATTGATTGTTAGTTGCCAAGCATTACCACATGAACCTTTACATGGGTCTCATATTATGCGAAAAATGGCTTTAGCCGCCAAAGAAGGTGGAGCTGCAGCGATTAGAGCCAATGGTATTGAAGACATTATTGCAATTAAAGAAGAAACCAACTTACCAGTAATTGGTCTTGTTAAAATGCATTATCCAAATAGCGATGTTTATATTACACCAACAATTGATGAAGTTAATGAATTAATAAAATCAGGCTGTGAAATTATTGCGATGGATGCTACTAATCGAAATCATCCAAATGGTTCAAGCTTAAAAGATAAAGTTGATTTAGTTCATCAAGCAGGATTGCTAGCAATGGCCGATATTTCTACCGAAGAAGAAGCAATAAAAGCTGAAAAGCTTGGCTTTGACATGGTTTCAACAACACTTTCTGGATATACACCATATTCTAAAAAACAAGAAGCACCAGATATTGAATTGGTAAAAACATTAGTTAATAAGCTTTCAATTCCGGTTATTGCCGAAGGAAGAATTACAACAATAGAAGATTTTAAAGCGGTAAAAGCGACAAATCCTTATGCTATTGTAGTAGGAACTGCAATTACGCGTCCACAAATAATTACTAAATGGTTTGCGGATGCATATAAAAAATGACATCTCCAAAGTTGTCTACTTTAGAGATGTCATATCAAAATAAGTTCTTTTAGTTGTCTTTACTTATAGTAATTTAGCTGCCTCTTGATCAAGTAATACTAAAACATCAGAGTGCATTTGTAAGGCTGATGCTGGAACTTCCTCAGTAATCGGCCCTTGAATCATATTCTTAATTGCTTCAGCTTTATGTGATCCAACCGCAACAATAATAATTTTTTTGGCTAATAAAATATCACTAATACCCATTGAAATAGCTTTTTTAGGAACATCTTCAAGTTTTTTAAAGAATCGTCGATTATCATTTCTTGTACTTTTAGATAATGGTACTACCCTAGTGATACTTTCAAAACTACTTCCAGGTTCATTAAAAGCGATATGAGCGTTAGTACCAATTCCTAAAATTTGAAGATCTACTTTTTTCAAAACAAGTAGATTATGATAATTTTCACATTCTTGTTTCAAATCTTTAGCCATGCCGTTTGGGACAAATGTATTAGCTTTATTAATATTAATATGATCAAATAAAGTATTATCCATAAAATAGCGATAACTTTGATTATGGGTTGGGCCAAGCCCAACATATTCATCTAAATTAATACTAGTTACATTAGCGAAATCAACTTTATGATCAATATAAGCTTGAATTAATCTTTCGTATAGTGGAATTGGGGTTGATCCTGTTGGAAGTCCAAGTGTAATATTTGGATTTTCTTTTATTTTAGAGATAACTTTTTCGCACAGATAATCATATAATAATGCACTATTATCAAATACTTTTACTTTCATATAACACCTTACCTCCAACCATGGTTTTTAAGACATTAAAATCTTTATCTAGCATTACTAAATCAGCATCTTTACCAATGGCAATACTACCTTTAGCATCAGAAATTCCTAAATTAATGGCAGCATTTAATGATGAAATCCGACTTAAATCTATTAATGATAAGTCTAACCAATTTGAAATATTTCTTAATGCATCATTAAATTTTAAAACACTACCAGCTAGATTCCCACTTTCTAAACGAGCGGTTCCATCTTTAATAATTACTTTTTGCCCACCCAATTCAGAGATGCCATCTGGCAACCATTTGCCACGCATGGCATCGCTAATTAAAATAATATTTTTTAACCCTTTATTATTAATTAAAAGTTTAACTGCGGGAGGACTTACATGGATTCCATCAGCAATTAGTTCGGCATAAGTATCTTTACTTTCAAGCATTGCTCCTACCACTCCAACTTCTCGATGAGTAAAACTTGCCATCGCGTTAAAGGCGTGAGTAAAGCCGTTTCCCCCTTGTTTAATGGCTTCTATGGTTTGTCTATAAGTCGCAGCCGTATGACCAAATGACACTATCATATTATGCGATTTCGCATAATCAATTAATTGGTGAAAATCATCGATTTCAGGCGCTACCGTTACGATTTTAATTATATTATCTTGATTCCACTTCGTTATCTTATCTAAATCAAACGGAATAATATGTTCTTCTGGTTGCGCCCCTTTATATTTAGGACTAATGAATGGTCCTTCTAAATGAACACCTAATAAATTAGCTCCAGTTACTTTATCCTTATTAGTGACTACATTATTAATTGCCGCTTCAATACTGTTACTAGAAGCAGTCATCGTCGTCGCTAAAAAAGAAGTTACACCTTCTTTTAGAATGGCCTTAGAAATAGTATTAATTGAATTAAATGTTGCATCCATAGCATCGCAGCCACTGGCTCCATGAATATGTTGATCAATAAAACCGGCCATAATATATGTTTTAGGCGCCGCCACATCTTCTTTAAGTGATACTATATCTTTTATTTTTCCATTTTTAATAATTAGTTTCCCATATACTATTGAGTCTTCTAATACGATATATCCGCTAAATTTTTCCATTATGACCTCCTACTTCAACTAAATTATATCATGTCTATACCAGTCAGTGACAATAAAAACATATAATTTCTTAGTTTTAATAGAGTAAAATAAGGATATATTAAAAGTATCGGCAAGAACTAAACCTAAACTAATATTACATTTGATAGTCGTAACGATTTGTTGTTTAATTAGTCCGCTAAGAACGATGTTAAAAATCCATTATATAAAATAGGAAAATTCACTTTTTCCTTACTTGTAATTTGTAATTAATATGATAAAATGGTAATAGATTGCAAAAAGAGGGTGATATTGATGAAATATTATTTTGGTATTGATATTGGTGGAACAGAGATTAAATTTGGTTTTTTCGATGAAACGAAAAGACTGATTGATACATTTAAAATTTTAACTCCAACTGAAAATATAAGAGAAGAGTTAGTTAATTCAATATTTTTAAAAGTTAAAGAAAGATTAGAAAAAGAAAAACTAACTTTAGACTCTTTATATGGTATTGGCCTTACTATTCCAGGACCAGTAAATAGCGCAGGAATAATTATTTTTTGTGCCAATTTAAATGTTGGCTATGATTTTGATATAGTAACTGCAATCAAAGAAAAATTTAATAAACCAACTTTAAAAGTAGTGGTAGGAAATGATGCCAATTTAGCAGCATATGGTGAATATAAAATCTTAGCTCGCTCCAATTTATCTAACTTAGTTTTTATTACATTAGGTACCGGAGTTGGTGGCGGTGTGATTGTTAATAAAAAATTAGTGACAGGTTTTACAGGATCAGCCGGTGAAATCGGACATATGCCTTATGACCTTAATAATAATCGTAAATGCGGATGCGGTGGAATTGGTTGCGTGGAAACTATTGCCGGTACCGCCGGAATGATTCAAACTGCCAACGACTTAATGAAAAAAGAAAAAAGCATTATGAAAGACAAAACATTAACACCTAAAGTGATATTTGATAGTGCTAAAGAAGGCGATTTAGTAGCTTTAAAAGTTGTTGATTCCGTTTCACAAGCCATTGGTTATATGGCAGCAACCATCGCAACCATAGTTGATCCAGAAGTATTTATTATTGGTGGCGGTGTTGCTCAAGCAGGTCAATTTTTGTTAAGTAAAATTAACTATCATTATCAACAAGTAGCTAGATTTGAGACGACGAAAGCTCGCTTTGAATTGGCTAAATTGGGAAATGATGCCGGATTTTACGGAGCATTTTATTTATTGTTAGAAGATTAAACCACAAGTTTATTTACAGATTAAGAACCAAAACATATAATAGTAGTGGATAAAGACACTTTCAGCAATTTTAATCGAAAAGACCGTAAGGTTAGTGTCTTGTAAAATATGAAGAAGATGCATCCAGCACTTTGTTAGAATCTTACAGATCCTTAAATGGATAAGAGTGTGCGAAGCTCAAAACGTTTTACTGCATCTTGTAGCGGGCCGCAAGGCCCGCCTTCTATGTAATTTTTAGGAGGGATTCTATGAACTATATTGAAGCCTTAAAAAAGGAAGACATTTTACTCACTACTACCGAAAATGGTGATACTGCCTTTTCAAGTTCTGGTTCTTTTTGTTTGGATTTTTATGCGTTAGCTGGAGGAATGAGATACAACTATATTGGAATTAATAACTTATTTATTAGATCTTATTTTGAGAATAAATTATTAACCATTAAAGTTATGTTATATTTAAGGGATATTTTAAATGGATTGGGAGAGAGAAATTCATTTAGAATGACCTTTAATTTATTAGCTAATTTAAATCCAAAACTAGCCAAACAATTATTGCCATTAATTCCAAAATATGGAAGATGGGATGATGTTTTAGCTGGTTTAAATACTCCAATTGAAGATGATGTTATTAAATTAATTGAAGTAACATTAGAAGAAGATATTGAAAATTATGAAAAAGGAAAAGAAATCTCGCTTATATCAAAATGGTTGCCTTCTATTAACACTAGTAACCAAGAAGCAAGATTAATGGCTAAAAGAATTGCTGATAAATTAGGATATACTCCTGAAGAATATAGAAAAATTTTGTCTAAATTAAGAAAAGGAAAAATAGTTGAAAACTATTTAAGAGTGAAAGATTATTCTTTTGATTATTCTAAGGTGCCATCGCAAGCACTACTTAAATATACCAGATCATTTATGAAAAAAGATCAAGATAAATTTAGAAGTTATTTAAGAAGTGTTGCTTCTGGTAGATATAGAATTAATCTTTCAACTCTCTCTACTTCGCAAGTTACTTCATTAAGAAGAAAAAATATAAGTGAAGATGAAAAATTTGAAGAAGAATTCCAAAATCTAGTCTGGACGATGCTTGAAAGAAACGAATTTAAAACAAAAGCAATCATTGTCAGAGATGGTTCTGGTTCAATGGAGTGGGGTCCGGGATCATTAAAACCGAGTGAAATTGCCACAAGTTTAGCGATATTCGCTGCTGAACAACTGCCTCATCCATTTAAAAATCATTTTATTACATTTAGTGAAAATCCTAGATTAATTAAAATTCCAGAAGGAACACTAAAAGAAAAGTTAGCATATATTGATACATTTGATGAAGCCGCTAACACTAACATTAGTAAAGTTTATGATCTTTTATTAAATGTTGCTAGAAAAGAAGAAGTCAAACAAGAGGATATGGTCGAACAAGTTATCATTATTAGCGACATGCAATTTGATAGATGTGTTAAAGGCGAGACAACCTTTAACACATATAAAAATAAATTTGAAAAATTAGGTTTAAAAATGCCACAACTTGTATTTTGGAATGTGGCAGCGAGAAACATTCAAGTTCCAGTTACGGAAAACGAACTAGGAGTTAAACTAGTTAGTGGATCAAGTCAAAAAATATTGGATAACGTTATTTCGAATAAAATTAACCAAACACCATATGAGTTTATGCTAGAAAGTCTAGAAAGATACAGTGAGGTGGATAATTTCGAAATATAGATTGGAGGAACCGATATGAATTTTAGCTATCCTGTAATAAATTTAGAGAAGACAGGACAAAAGATTAAAAAATTAAGGGAGGCCAAAAACCTATCGGTTAGAGACCTACAAGAAATATTAGGATTTGAATCACCCCAAGCTATTTATAAATGGCAGTGGGGAGAATCATTACCAACCTTAGACAACCTAGTTATTTTGGCTAAAATATTTGAATGTAAAATTGAAGATATTTTAGTGATAAGTGAACTATAAAAGCGCCTGATGGCGCTTTTTTTTACTAATTGAATGAAGGGAAGGGTTTGCAAAATAACGAAAACATAAATATTAAATTGTATTTAATAATTTATCCTGATTTTTGTTGACAATTATACTCAATAAAGAGTAAGATAGCGTTATAAGATATGCGGAGGCATCATATGACACCATCAAACACAAAAAAACAAAGAAAATGGTATTTTACATTACTTAAAATAATCGGAAGTATTTTTATTGTAATACTTCTTTTTGGAGTAGTTGTTTTATCATTTTTTACCATAGTTGAATACCGACCAAAAGATGTTGAAGAAGTAAAAATTAACAATAATCCAACTAATAAAGTTGCGTTGAATGTGGAATATAATGCCTTAACTTTTAATATTGGTTATGGCGCCTTAGGAGTTAACGAAGACTTCGTTATGGATGGCGGGAAACAAGGAGTTCCTAAATCAAAAGATATAGTCGAAGGATACCTAACAGGTATTGAAAATATTTTGATAGATAATCCGTGTGATATTTATTTTCTCCAAGAAGTAGATTTAAATTCAAGAAGAAGTTTTAAAATTAATGAATGTGTTCAAATCGCTAATAAATTAGGAAATAGTTATAGTAATACGTTCGCGTATAACTATAAAGCATTATTTGTTCCATTCCCATTTTCGTTTACTGAACATATGGGAAGAGTAGAAAGTGGTATGACTAGCTATATTAAATTTAATACAAATGAAGCGAAAAGGTATCAATTTCCAGGAGCTTTTGCTTGGCCAGGTCGAACAGCGAATTTAAAACGTGGAATGTTAGTGAACTATCTACCAATTGAAGGAAGTAATAAATACTTAGTAGTAATAAATGTTCACCTATCAGCATATGATTCATCGGGTGGTATGAGAGAAAAAGAAATGGAATTTCTAAAAGAATTTCTAAAAAAAGAAGCGCTAAAGGGAAATTATGTTTTAGCTGGCGGTGATTTCAATCAAACATTTCCACAAGTAGACGAATCAATTATTAAAGATAATGAAAATAAGTGGTTTATTCCTTATCAAATAGAAGATGACTTTTTACCTGAAGGATATAGCTTTGCGGTTGATCCTAATGTATGGACATCAAGACTTTTAAATCAATCGTATGACCCAAGTGACACCGAAAACACATATCACTTTATAATTGATGGATTTTTAGTATCAAATAATATTGAAGTTATTTCAATTACTGGTTTAGATTTAGGGTTTGTATATAGTGACCATAACCCAGTTGCATTAAGATTTAAGTTAAAATAAATTCATTTTTCAATAATAAAAGAGAGTATAGATAAAAAACTAACTCTCTTTTTAATATTTTATGTAGGTTTATCTACAAGCTCGATTTAAAGCGATATAAACGATAAAATTAATTAAATTTATATTGCTTTTGAGCATACGACAATTATATAATATAATTGTAAAAAGGCACGATGAATAAAAATTTAATATGACAATTAGAGTAGACATTATGATATAGCCACATTCTTAGTTTTTCATTTTAATTACTTAAAAAATGGTTAATCAATCAATATTAATTTTTCCTTCATAATGAATTTTTAAATAAAAAAGTATAGTGAAAATTACCAAGAAAGGAAAAGTATACTCGTTTTTACTATATCCAAAGTTCAGGGTATATCGGATTAGTATGAAAAAAATAAGTTTCTTTTTACTAATATTCTTCTTAGCAGGATTGCTTTTTTTAGGGGGGTGTGATGATGAAAAAACACCTCAGATTGAATTACCAGAAGGGATGAGACTTGCTGATAGCAGTTTGGACTTAGATAAGTTAGAATTAGGAACTGAAGTCGAATTTATTATTACTCCAGGGCCAGGGAAAATGGTTGATCAGCTGTTAGTTAATGGAGTTGATAAAACGGCGACAATAATTGATAATAAAGTTAAAATTAAAATTGTTGAAGGACTAACCATCTCACTTACTTTTAGGAATAAATCTTCAGGCTCAGAAAGCTATACGGTAACCTTAGGATCGGGGTTATCCTCAACTGATCAATTAACCGGATTATCAGAAAATAGTAAAGTTAATATCACAATTAATGTTCCCGAAGGTCAAGAAGTTGATCAATTTAGAATCGATGGTTTTTTAATTGACTTAAAAGGAGCGCTAACTTATCAATTATTAGTTACTAAAAATCATAACGTAACTGTAACATTTAAAGATGTAGCAGGAAATCCAAAGTATACAGTAACTCTAGGAGCGGGGTTATCCTCAACCGATTAATTAACCGGATTATCAGAAAATAGTAAAGTCAATATTACGATCAATGTTCCTCAAGATAAAGAAGTTGATGAATTTAGAATTGATGGGGATTTAATTGATTTAAAAGGAGCACTAACTTATCAACTATTAGTTACTAAAAATCATAACGTAACTGTAACATTTAAAGATATAGAAGGGGAACCTAAATATACCGTAACTTTAGGCGAGGGATTAGATGCTGATCACGAATTAACAAGATTACCATATGGAACATCATTTTTAATCTATATTATCGAACCTGAAAATCAAGAAGTCAATCAATTTAAAGTTGATGGTATCGTTATAGATTTGGAAGGGAAATTATATTACCGGATAACGGTAACTCAAAATCATATTGTTACCGTAACATTTAAAGATAAAGTGGCAGATCCAACATATACTGTAACGTGGAAAAACTATAATGGTGAGGTATTAAAAGTCGATGAGAATGTTGCCCACGGAGAAATGCCATTTTATACTGGAGCAACTCCAACTAAACCAGGAGGATATACTTTTATTGGGTGGACCCCTGAACCTAGTGCGGTTATTAAGGATATCGAATATACCGCTGTATTCTTAGGTGGCGAAACCGCAAGTGAAGACTTCACATTTTATGATCTAGGAGATGGTTATGCCATTTATAAATACCACGGTACAGATAGCAATGTTAATATTCCTGCGGCATATCAAGAAAAACCAGTTATTTTAATTGATGATAGAGCTTTTCAATATAATGAAACAATAACTTCTTTAGTTGTTCCTGATAGTGTAGAAGTAATTGAAGAGAGTGCGTTTTACGAATGTACGAATTTAAAAACCGTCATTTTAGGTAGTGGTGTTAAAAGAATTGGAGATAACGCTTTTAGCGGATGTAAAAAATTATCATCAATTAATTTACCAGAAGGTTTAACACATATAGGGGAATATTCGTTTTCTAGATGCGGACAACTACAAACACTTAGTTTACCAAATAGTCTTGAATCGCTTGGATATTCAGCTCTTTCTTCCTCATATAGTATGACTTATACTACATATGAAAACGGGACATATCTTGGAAATACCACCAACCCACATTTAGTTTTTATTAAAAGGGTAGATAGTTCTTTAGAAGAAATTA
Organism: Acholeplasmataceae bacterium; assembly: GCA_012515785.1. Classification (GTDB taxonomy): domain Bacteria; phylum Bacillota_I; class Bacilli_A; order Acholeplasmatales; family Acholeplasmataceae; genus DUQW01. The sequence continues at coordinate 13,926 of JAAYXR010000137.1, forward strand.
TCATCCATGATAATTGTAAAGTAATTGGTGACCGAGCGTTCTATTCTGCATCGAGTTTAAAAACAATTAATTTTGGTGAAGATGTCAAATATATTGGTAAAAGGTCGTTTTCTAATTGTTCAAAACTTGGGGCAATTGTTATTGCTAAGACCGTTATTAAAATTGATGATTATGCTTTCGCAGGTTCATCAATTACTTATCTTGGATTTGGTGAGCATAGTTTAATTAAACATATTGGCTCTCACGCCTTTTCAGGATGCGAAAATCTAACAAACGTTTTCCTCTCTGACACTATTGAATACATTGGAGAAGAGGTATTTAAAGGTTCTGATTCAATTAATAAAACAGAATATAGCAATGTTTATTATTTGGGAAGTGCAGATAACCCTCATTTCTTATTATTAAAGAATAAATGGAATTTGGAAACTAGTTATACAATCCATCCTGATACAAGAATGATTTCTCATGATGCCTTTAATAATTGTACTAAAATGACATCAATTACTATTCCTAAAGGGGTTAAATATATTGGACCACGTGCTTTTATGAGTTGTCATAAATTAGTTAATTTCAGTGTTGAGTCTGGTAATGAAAAATATTATGCGCCAAATAATACAGTTATTATGGAGATTGGAACTGGGACTCTTGTCAGTGCTGTAAATGATTTGATTTTCCCAGCAGGGGTATATCATATTGGCGATTACGCTTTAGCAAGTTTAGTAACTGAAACAATTACAATTCCAGATACAGTAGTTAGCATTGGAGAATATGCGCTCTTTAGCACAAGTGCTAAAACGATTAACGTTCCTAACAGCGTTAAAAGGATTGGCGAAGGTGCATTTCATAGATGTATGAATATAACATCAATTAATATTCCAAGCGGCCTTAAATATATTCCACAAGCAGCGTTCCGCGAGTGTACGGCATTAAAAACAATTAATATTCCTAATTCAGTTTCATATATCGGACGCGAAGCTTTTATTGATTGTGGTTCA
>JAAYXR010000175.1 GCA_012515785.1 Acholeplasmataceae bacterium
AATATCAAAATTTATATATTAGGGAAAAATTAGTTTCAATTTTAGATGAAGATGAAATTAAGGTAGTTTCAATTTTTGATGATATTACTCAAATGGTTATTGAACTAGAAACTAGTGAACAAAAAGCAATTACTGATCGTGAGACTAATTTGTATAATTTATCCCACTTGAAATCAGAAATGACTAGCTTAACCAACCAAAAAACGACATTTATCTCAATTGAACTTAATTTAGACAATCGTCATATTTATGGACCAGATAATACAAGTTTGTATTTTAAAGAATTCGCTCAAATTAGTGATGATTTCTTCGTTGACGGAGTAGTTTATCGAACTGATTTTAATGAGTTAATGGTAACCTTGCCTTATAACGATATTAGAGCGGTTAATAACATTTTAAAAAATTATATTACTCATTTAGAAGAATATCAAGTAACGTCAATTCCATATGAACAATTTCAAGTGAAAATGGGTGTACTAAGATATCCTGTGGTAACTAATCAAACGAATGTTGATATGATTTTAAAGTTTATTGATATTGCTAAAGAAAAAGCTAAATTGAGAAAAGATACCATCTATCATCAATTTACTTATGGTGATTATGAGGAAGAAGCATTTGAACAGTCAATTCTAAATTATTTAAATGATTCACTTGAAAAGAAAAACTTAACTTTAAGTTTCGTTCAAATTATTGACATTAAGAAAAATTTAGTTTGGCAATATGAATCAGAGATTAATATTCCCAATATGAATATTGATAATAAGTATATTGTCACTTTAGCTAAGAAGCGAAACCGGATTATTGATCTTGATCGCCACCATATTTTAAAAGTATTAAATTTCTTAGTTAAATTAAGTCAAGAAACACGGGTTTTAATTAAAATTACTATTCCGATTAGTGAAGAAACATTTGTCGATCCGACGTTTAACGCGTTTTTAATTGGTGCGATTAAAGAAAGAAAAATTCCATTTTCTTTTATTAGATTAAAAATCGATTTAACGAATATTAAAACTCATCACTACGCTCACAAAATTCATGAACTGTTAAATACTGGTATTTCACTAGATACTACCGCACTAGCGATGGTTTTAACTTACCCGTTTAATGCTTTATATATCGATTTTAATGATTCAGATATTAAATGGCAAACTTATTATAGTAATTTATTTAAGATGTTAGATGAATTCCATATCGCATTAATTGCGACCAATATCAATTCAAAAGATCAAATAGATACGTTAAACAGATTAGGAATAAGATTAGCTTGTGGCAGACTATATCCAAATATTCCAAGCGATAAATTATTTAACCAAATTGTGGAGATGAAGAAAAATGAAAAAGCATAATAAAGTAGATATAAAATCTAATTTATATGTCGAATCATCTTTATCAGTTTTACATCAAGTTAAATTAATTTCTAATCATTACTTAAATTCAGAAGATGATTCAAAAGAAGAAATTCTTTTAAGTATATACGGAATTCTTCAAACTTTATTTGTTGGAGTTGATGCCTTATATGACTATGTAAGAGCCTTAACTAAAAATAAGTATTTAATTAATATTAACCAAAACGAAAGACTTCATGAATTAAAGTTTATTCGTAATGATGTTGTGGGACACCCAACATCTAGAATTTATTCTAATAATAAAGTTGGGTTTTGCCGGCTTAACTTAGAAACTTTAACGAAAGATAAAATTAGTTACGAGACTTATATTCTAGATAATAAAACGTTAAATTCAACATTGGTAGAGTCAAAAGAAGTATCAATATTTGATTTAGTTAAAGCCTACTTAGAAGAAGAGGCCATTATTTTAAATCAAGTGGCACTATATCTTAAAAAACCATATTCTGATAATATCGTTAATTCAATTTTAAAATTAGAAGAAATGTATTTAAATGGTCAAGTAATTAAAGACTATATTGATGACGTAATCGCTGACGCTATTAGTTATGATACTGACCAAAATAAACATCAAAATAGATTAATTTGGCGGTTAGAATTACTAAAAAATGCCGTTGATTGGAAAACAAATGATAATGAGATTAATAATTTAATCGATTATATTATTCAAGTCCAATTACAAAAAGTATTAGAAATTGCCTTAAATTTAACTGGACAATATAAAAAAATAAGACGAATTAAAGTTCCTTATTTATTAAAAGAATTTTACCGAGCGATTAAGAAAAATGAACCAAAAATTACTCCTTTAATTAATCATTTACATGACAATAGACATCCGTTCTTTTATGAAGACATTAAAGAGTTAGAAAAAGTAATTGACAATTATAAGGCGTTAAAAGTATTAGATTTACTAAAAAGTTTAGATGATGAAAAGCGAATATATTTGCTAGGAAGTATCATTAAGCAATACAACAAAGGAAACTGAGGTGAAAATGATGTTAAAAAAAGAAGATAAATACTTAATTGGAGAAAAGATTAAAGTAGTTAACGAAAAAGAACCAGGTGTCGTAACGAGAATTGATGAAGCTAGAGGATTAATTTATGTATTATTCAAAAGATTTCGTGAAGAAGCATATCCTTATCCTGAAGCTATCGATCAAGGAATTTTAACGCCACTTGTTCAAAGGAAGTGACGCTTATATTTATCATAAAATGGATTATTAGGTTTTTTATAAATCTTTTTAAACTGATTTGGGAAACAATTAAAACAATGAAGACTTGGCGCGGAGTCTTGTCTTTGTTTATTTCGTTTATGATATTTGCCGGATGGGCATATGTTTTTATTGGAGTTGGGATAATTGTTAAAAATCCGTCATTGGTGGCTATTGGTAGTGCAGTCGCTTTGTTTTGGATTGGGCCATTTACACCACTTATTCCCATTGTTTTAATTGTTGCATTCTTAATTCAGCGTTATATCTTTCGCGATCGAAGTAATGATGAAGCATTAAAAACTGCGATTATAAAGTTTAAACAACAAGGCTTTAGAAGTGATAAAGAATTACCGAAATATTATTATCGTAAAGTAAAATATTCGCGAATCCATCAATATAAAAACCTTTATAAAAAACAAGCATTAAGAGGTAATTATGTCTACAAATAAAGATAAAATTTTACTTCATATATGCTGCGCCCCATGTGCAGTATATCCAACTAAATATTTTAATGAAGGTGGCTATCTTTATGATGGCTATTTTTACAATCC
>JAAYXR010000138.1 GCA_012515785.1 Acholeplasmataceae bacterium
AGAAGCGGTTAAATATCATCAAAATCAAATCTTTGATATCAAAAAAGAAAAACTAAGAATTATTGAAGAATATACAATATCAGGTAGACAAAAGGAAATTGATAAAGCACTTAAAAAGTTATCTAAAACTAAAGTTAGAATAGGTATGCCTGAAACTCTAGCGTACTTAGAAGGAGATTTATTTAATGATTATCTTCATGATATGGAAATTTGCCAAAAGTTCGCTAGTAAAAATCGAGAAGTTATGGCTAAAACCATACTTAAATACTTAAATTTAGATTATGAATCATTACCTAAGTTTGAAACCATTCATAACTATATTAATATCCGCGATATGATCTTAAGAAAAGGCGCCATTTCAGCTTATAAAGGAGAAAGAGTAATCATCCCGATTAATATGAAAGACGGCTGTATTATCGCAATTGGGAAGGGGTCAAAGGAGTTTAATTACTCAGCACCGCATGGCGCTGGAAGATTAATGTCCAGAAGAGAAGCCTTAAACACTTTATCATTAAAAGATTTTAAAGAATCAATGAAAGAAATCTATTTAACGTCGGTTTCTAAAGATACATTAGATGAAGCGCCATTTGTTTATAAACCAATAGAAATGATTTTAGAAAACATTAAAGATACTGTCAAAGTAGAAAAGATAATTAAACCGATATACAATTTTAAAGCGAAATAACATAAAAAGTTTAGTCTGATTCTAAATAGTAATTTCTTGACAAAAACTATAGATAGTGCTAAACTTTTACTTGCGCGGGTGTGGCGGAATTGGCAGACGCACTAGACTTAGGATCTAGCGCCGCGAGGCATGCAGGTTCAACTCCTGTCACCCGCACCATATAAGAACGCCAACTTTGATACAAAAAATATCAAAGTTTTTGCATTAAATAGGCTTATTTTAGGCTAAAATAAGAGAAAAAGCTCTAATATCAGTTAAAAAGACGATTATTAGAGCTTTTTTGGTATTATTCATGTTGCACTATTTAATTATTGCTAGTTTGATTTTGCACTATTTAATTATTGCTTGTTTTTCTAAAAGAGGTCAACTTGTATTTAACTGTCTACTTTTATTATATCACTGTAATGTTATCAAGCCTTTTTTCTTTGGAAGAAATGGAAAAAACTCCTATCCGCCAATTTTTAAGAAACCTGTCGTAGTCATAATGCAGTCTATTTATTGGTATCTTTTTACTTTTCATAGCAACAATTTAACGATTTGATAACAATTTAATGATTTATCAACTATTTAACGATTATTTCACTTTTTACAATTTGAGAAAATTAAGAATAAAAAAGAGATTAATATTATATTCTATAGACAATTTGATAGAAAAGTGCTATACTTACTACAAGATGTCTACAAGCAAAGGAGATAATTATGAATTATAAAAAACTAGTTAAAGAAATAAGAGAGAAGCTAATTATTACACAAGAAGAATTAGCAGGTCTTTTAGGCGTTTCTTATGCTTCTATTAATAGGTGGGAAACTGGTAAGCATGAACCTACAACTAAAATCAAACGAAAAATAGTTGAGTTTTGCAAGCAAAATAAAATTGATTTGGAGGGGAAAGAATAATGTTACATTTTAATGAAGATACGAGAGTTAAATTTCCTGCCACTATTCAATTTTTAAGATTGGGTTATGAATATCAATCACTAAGAGGTGCTAGAATTGATTTCGATACTAAGATTTTTATAGATAGATTTAAAGCATCCTTAGAAAGAATCAATAAAAGACAAATTCAAAACGATGAATTATTTGCTCTTTTAGCTGAGATTAATACTCTAATTAAAAACAACGACTTAGGAAGAGAATTTTATAAAAGACTACTTTC
>JAAYXR010000139.1 GCA_012515785.1 Acholeplasmataceae bacterium
ATATAAACGATAAATACTTACCAGTTTCTAACATTTTGGTTAAAATTCCATTTTTACCAACTAAATGGTCTTGACCAACGACCTCACTAAATTCAGTTGGTCTTAATCGATACGCTAATGGTTTCATCCTTATCACCTATATATATTATACTCTATAACTTGAATATAATGAGAAAATAGGTTAAAATATAAGGTGTATTTTATATTTTATAAGGGGGATAAAAACATGAAAAAAACATTCGATTTTAAAAAATATATCGCAACGATTCCAGGATTTCCGAAAGAAGGAATTTTATTTCGTGATATTACACCATTAATGTTAGATGGAGTTGCTTTTAAGAGAGCAGTTTCAGAAATGGTTGAATTTGCGAAAATTGTTGGCGCTGAAGTAATCGTTGGCCCTGAAGCTAGAGGCTTCATTTTTGGTTGCCCAGTCGCTAATGAACTTGAAATTGGATTTGCTCCAGTTAGAAAACCAGGTAAATTACCAAGAGAAACGATTACTGTTGCTTATGATTTAGAATATGGTTCAAATGAACTATCACTTCATAGTGATGCCGTAAAACCAGGCCAAAGAGTCTTAATTATTGATGATTTATTAGCTACCGGCGGTACTGTTAAAGCAACAGTTGAATTAGTTAGAAAATTAGGAGGCCGCGTTGTTGGAGCTGCTTTTCTAATTGAACTTGAAGACTTAAAAGGTCGCGAATTATTAAAAGATATCCCAGTCCTTACCTTAATGAGTTATTAAAAAAAAGGAGTGAACTAGATGACCCAAAGCCCACCACTCTTAAGAGCATTAGAAAAAATATTTTCAACATACATTAAAAAGCCAGAAGACGTAGAAATGATCCGTAAGGCTTATTTTTGGGCTGAGAAATATCATGAGGGACAATTAAGAAAAGGTGGAGACCCATACATCACTCATCCGGTTGCTGTAGCAACCATTTTAGCGGAATTACATGCTGGACCAGTTACCTTATCAGCAGCTTTGCTGCATGATACGGTTGAGGATACTGATTTATCACTTGAAGATATTACTAAAGAGTTTTCGCAAGAAGTGTCAACGTTAGTTGACGGAGTTACTAAATTAAGTAAACTTCAATTTAAAACTAATGTGAGTCAAGCTGAAAATCAACAAAAAATGTTACTCGCGATGGCTAATGATATTAGAGTGGTTTTAATTAAAATTGCTGACCGTTTGCATAATTTGCGAACATTTGAACACTTAAGAGCCGATAGACGTCAAGCAATGGCTGAAGAAACTTTAGAAATCTATGCACCACTAGCCCATAGGCTAGGGATGTTTAGAATTAAAGCGGAAATGGAAGATACATCCTTAAAACAAATTAATCCGGAAATGTATTATTATGTTTCAGGATTAGTTCAAGAAAGAAAATCAGAAAGAGAAGAAGCGATAAATGAAATTATCGATAATATTTCTAGTTTACTTTCAGAAAGTGGAATGACTAACTTTGATATTAAAGGTAGAATTAAAAATATTCACTCCATTTATAAAAAAATGGTTTATCAAAGACGAGATTTTGAAGATATTTATGACTTGCTAGCGATTAGAATTATTGTTGATAAAGTGGAACAATGCTACCATGCATTAGGTTTAATTCACGCTAATTTTACACCAATTCCAAAACGCTTTAAAGACTATATTGCGATGCCAAAACCAAATATGTACCAGTCTTTACATACCACGGTATTAGGAACTGATGGTACGCTTTTTGAAGTGCAAATTAGAACTCATGAAATGGATGAAATTGCTGAATTAGGGGTTGCTGCCCACTGGGCTTATAAAGAAACTAAAACATATTCTCATGAAAAGGAACAGTTTGAAATTGCTCAAAAAATGCGTTGGTATGCGGATTTATTAAAAATGACTGCTGATTCTGATGACTCAAGTGACGCGACAACTTTTGTTGAAACTGTTAAAACTGATATTTTATCATCAAATGTTTATGTTTTTACTCCACGTGGTGAAGTAAAAGAGTTACCAAGAGGATCAACTCCAATTGATTTTGCTTATTCAATTCATACCGATGTTGGACATACAATGGTTGGTGCAACCATTAATAATAAAATCGCCCCAATTGATCGGGAGTTACAAACTGGGGATATTGTTAGTATTAAAACTAATAAAAACTCCAAGCCTAGCGAAGATTGGTTAAAGATTGTTAAATCTAACTCTGCTAGAAATAAAATTAGAGCTTATTTAAACACGATTAATCGTGATAAATTAATTGAACAAGGTCAAGCAGCAATTGAACGTGAATGTAATAAAGTTCCAATTGATTATCCAAATGATGACTTTGTAAAAGAAAACTTCCAAAAACAAGGCCTTAATGACTTAACTGGATTATATTTAGAAGTTGGTAAAGGCTTAATTTCACCAAAGACGGTTGTCGCTAAACTTCAAGGAAAAGAATTAGACCGCGAAAAGTTACTACAACGTCAAATGAAACGAGCGACTCAACAAATTACGACATTAAGTGATACCGGAATTTATGTTGAAGGGTTAACAAGCCCACAAATTAAGTTAGCTAATTGCTGTAATCCGGTGTACCGCGATCAAATTGTCGGCTTTGTATCAAAGGGTAGTGGTATTGTCGTTCATACTGATGATTGTCCAAATCGACAAGGATTAGATCCAAACCGGATGATTGATGTTAAATGGGCCGATAATGTCACTAGAAAATATGCGACTTGGTTAAAAGTCTTAGGCGCGGCTCGCCCTAATATTTTAACCGATATTATTTCCGTAATTAACGCCCAAGGGGTATCAATTGCGGAAATTAACGCGAAAACACCGACGCAATTTGACTTCCAAGTCAATATTAAAGTTTTAGTCGATAACTTACAATCATTAGTTTCACTAATGTCAAATATTAAAAAAGTAGAAGCTGTTTACTCAGTTAAAAGAGGGA
>JAAYXR010000019.1 GCA_012515785.1 Acholeplasmataceae bacterium
ACTAAGGCTTTTCCTAATTTAAATCCGGCATTACGTAATTCTTCATTGTCAAATTTTTTATTAGAACCTAATCCTAAATAAATTACTCCGTCTCTTTTAACTTGTAAATCAGTATAAATTTCTCCTGATTTCCCACTAAATAATTTAGCTTTTTTTAGTGCTTTTACCTCTTCAGGTAACTTGTTTTCAAAAACTAAGACGACTTCAGTTTTAGTTTTCTTGTTTAATAAAATATTAATCATGTCATTCATCACCTTTCTATGCTATTGTAGCATATTTTATAAATTCCATTTATAATTATACTATTTTACTGGCTTAAAACTAATCGTAGCCGCTACCGCTTTTTGCCAGTTTTGGTATAATTTATTACGTTTTTCTTCACTAATTCTTGGATAAAATAATTGTTTAATTTTTTTATTACGTTCAATTTCCGTTAAACTCTTCCAAAACCCAATCTTTAATCCCGCCATATAAGCGGCACCAAGCGCTGTAACTTCAGTTTCTTTAGTTTGAATCACACGAAGTTGTGAAATATCAGCTTGAAATTGTTGCAAATAATTATTTCTTGAAGCTCCACCATCACATGAAATTGAGTTAATTTCATGATTAGTATCTTTTTTTAAGACTCCTAAGACATCTTCAATTTGATAAGCGATACTATTTAGTGCCGCTTTAATAATATCAAATTGATTTGTCTTCCGGTTCATTCCCATAATGGTGGCCCTCACATCTGAATCCCAATAAGGAGTACCTAATCCGACAAAAGCTGGAACTACATAAATATCATCCGTATTTGATTTTAATGCTAATCTTTCCGAATCACTAGCATTATTTAAAATTTTTAAATCATCACGTAACCACTGAACAATGGCTCCGCCCATAAAAACTGATCCTTCTAAGGCGTAAGTGGTTTTACCATTAAACTTCCACGCTGGGGTAGTTAATAGCCCGTTTTTAGAAGTAATTGGTTCATCACCAGTATTTAAAAGTAAGAAACAGCCAGTACCGTATGTGACTTTTAAATCACCATTTTTAAAACATTGATGACCAAATAGTGATGACTGCTGATCGCCAATCATCGCGGTGATTGGGATTTTTACTCCTTGGTATTCAAAATCACCAAAGTAATCATCACTTGCAACCACTTCTGGAAGAATTGATTTAGGAATTCCAAAAAATTTTAATAGTTCGTCATCCCATTTTTCTTCATGAATATTAAATAGCATCGTTCTTGAAGCGTTAGTAACATCAGTTTTAAAGACTTCTTTGTTAGTTAAATGCCACAGCAAGAATGTATCTACTGTCCCAAACATCAAATCATCAACATTTAAGTGTTGAGTCTCTAAAATATATTTAATTTTAGACGCACTAAAGTAAGGATTAATTTTAAGGCCTGTTTTAGCTAAAACGATATCTTCTAACCCATCTTTAATCCATTTATTCGTAATATCAATGGTATGTTTCGATTGCCAACTTATGACTTTATAATAAACTTTACCTGTATGTTTATTCCAAATAATCGTCGTTTCTCTTTGATTGGTAATGCCAATCGCTTTGACTTCTTTTGGATCGATTTGGTGTCTTTTAAAGACTCGGTCAATCAAGACCTTAACTGAATCGACGATCTCCTGAGCATCTTGTAAGATTTGCCCGTCTTTCGTCTCTTCAATGCCGATTGGCATACCTTCTTTAAATAAAACGTCCCCTTCTTTATTGACAACTACTACTCGTGACGAGGTCGTTCCTTGATCAATCGCGATAATATATTCTTTAGACATGAGCTCTTAACCAATCAATTGTCGCTTCAATCACATCTTCACGTTCAATGTCGTTATAGATTTCATGAAGTGATTTTTCAAAAATAATTAATTGTTTATCTAAAGAGGCAATTTTATCATGTAAAGTTATACTAAATTGCACTGGAACAATTGGATCTCCTGCCCCATGCATAATTAATGCCGGAACCGTAATTTGAGCGTAATTTTTCTTTAGGAGTTTACTACCTTTAATCATCACTTCAGCTAAATAGCCAATCTTATATTTTTTTAAGACATATGGATCATTTTGGTAATCATCTTCTACTTGTTTAATGGTTGCTAGTGAGTTATTAGATAAATTATTTTTAATCGTAACCCCTTTAACTAATTGATAAGGAATTACTTTAAATGGTTTCATTTGTGGCACCATGTCACTAGCAGCTCCGCTAGAGATATAACCATCAATATTAAAATATTGACTTGCATATATATTAGCAATTCCGCCACCTAAACTATGTCCTAATAAAAAGATTTTACCAGCATATTTACCTTTAATATACTCAACTAAGTGATAAACGTCGTTTAAAAGAACTGATAGATTTTTGACATATCCTCTTTTACCACCACTGCGACCATGTCCTCTTAAATCAAAGCGAAACACGTTAAATTTAGCTTTGTTTAAAGCTAATGCAACATGATCATATCTTCCTTGATGTTCAGCAATACCATGAATAATTAAAATGTTAGCCAAACCATTTTTCACGACATCTTCTTTAAAATGTAGCATTTCTCCATCAAACGATAACATAAAATCACTCCCTTTTTTATTTATTGGTGCGGCAAACAAGATTTGAACTTGCACACCCTCACGAGTACTACCCCCTCAAGGTAGCGCGTCTACCAATTCCGCCACTGCCGCCTATTTATATTATATAACAATATATAATATTATCTCTTTTTTTTATAAAAAGGGGCTGTAAAGAAATGAAGAATTAATTTTTCTTCTTAGTACTTTACAGTCCTTTTTTCTTTTTTAGATAGAAAATATCGCAGTTCTACTAAAAAACACCTATTTTTAGCCATACTAAAA
>JAAYXR010000140.1 GCA_012515785.1 Acholeplasmataceae bacterium
AATATTTTTGACGTTCTAAATTTGGTTCAAAAAGTCCATTAATTTCAAATTGATGTGGATATAGTTCATCTAAAACATCAATGTATGCTTTAGCGCGATTTCCGGCACCAACAATTGAAATTGTCACTTTTTCATTGGCATTAGTGATTCTCATAATTATTCTTTATTTTCATCTAAGACTTGATTGACTCGGCGCATACATTCATCAACAACATCAGCTGGAGTCCGCTTAAAGTTTTCATAGAAAATACCTTTTGAATATTTACCAAAATCATCATCGGCTAAACCTTTAGCCCGACCAATTGGTAATCTTAAGCCAGCTTGTGGGACAAATTCCATCATCTTTAGTACTTCATCCATTGTTGGATTAACATTTTGAGTAAAGTCTTTCCAAGCTTGAGTTGCTCGTGCTGAATAAGTAGTAATTAAATATCCCGCATTAGTTGAGAATTCAACTTGTTGCTCTGGGGCTTGTAACCATCTTAAAAATTCAACAGCGGCACTTCTTCTTGTTTGATTTTTATTGTTAAACAATATTAATCCACCACCACTATGGTTAGAATAAAAATATTTTTGTTTCGGATGTGGTAAAACATCGGCTTCAAATGAGAATTCTCCAGTTTCTGGATCTTTTAATGAATTATGCATATCTAAGACCATTGATGATGAGGCAATCATAATTCCGTATTGACCATTAATATATTTACCTTTAATTTGGTTGTGATGTTGCGGGTCAATCACTGGATTTTCAAATAAATCATCTTTAGCCATATCTTGCCAATATTTAAAAATTTTAATCGCTGTATCTCTTTTAAATGCAGTTTTAGTCGCGCTTGGATCATAAGGTGCTTCACCATATGAGAAAAATGATTCATATAATGGGATACCATTAGTGGCTAATCCATATAAGTTTTTTTCTTTAGCATCTGGTAACGCTCTAACCGCTTCAATGACTTCACGCAAATAATCCCAAGTCCAAATTGAGTTTTCAGGATCAGCAACAATTTCATCAACGGTTGGAATATGCATTCCCGTACGATTTAATAAAGTCCGATTTAATACCATGACATTTGATGCCGCAAAATATGGATAGGCGACAAACTTATCACGATACATCGCAAATTGTAAAAAGCCTGGAAAAATATCTCTAATTTCATCATAGGTAAAAATTTCTCTCATATCAATGGCACTACTATGATATAGAGCCATTGATGAAACTCCAACCATCGCAATCTCTGGGTTAGTATTACCTAAAAGACCAGCTTGTAACTTTTGATTCATTGGAATATAACCATTAGTAAAAGTTAACTTAACGGTAATTGGACTATCAGGATATGTTTCTTGTTGATAAGCATTAAATTCTTCAACCATGCGCGCCATCGTTTTACCTTGAATATCTAAGGCTGAATTGGCGTGCCAATAATCAATTTCAATGGGACGACTAACTAAATGACCTTCGCCATACATTTCCCAAGTTTTAGTTTCATCAAAGATTTCTCCGTTTGGTGATTCATTTGATGTTGGTTGAATACAACCAACTAAAACTAAAAGTAATAATAATGCGATAAAACTAGATATTATTTTTTTCATATGTTATTCCTTCCTTTCAACATAAGTAACTTTTGTTTGTGGATTGACAATTTTATCTTTAATTCTCTTAAAGAGTGATTTTTTATTTTTTGAGCCCGCAAATCTAATTTTTCTACCACCAATCATGGCTCTTTTAACTTGTTGGTTACCGAAAATATACATTAATAAGATTGGTGCTAATTGTAAAATGTTACCCGCCATCGCTAAATGCCATGGTTGAGTAATTCCTTCCGCTCTTAGTAGCCCCGTAATGGCTACGGGAAGGGTTTTTAATCTTTCACTGGAAGTCATAACTAAGACCCAGTAATAACTATTCCAGTTAGAAATAAACGTTAAAATAAAGTGGGTAATAAATGTCGGCAAAATGTATGGAACCATAATTCGAATCATAATGGTTCGATTTTTAGCTTTATCTAATTTAGCTGATTCAATGATTTCATTAGGGACGGTTTTAAAGTGATTCATAAACATATAAATGCCCATCATTGAAAATAAACTTGGTAAGATTAATCCGGTCCAAGTATCAACGAGACCAATTCTCGCATACAGAAAATAAATTGGAATCAAGGTTGCTTCCATTGGTAACATCATCCCAATTTGTTTAATAATAAATAATGCTTTGCGGCCTTTAAATTCCATTCTTGCTAACGCGTAGGCAATTGGAATAATAAAGAAATATTGTAATCCTAATACTAATACCGCATACATAATGGAGTTTCCTAAATATTTACTAAATTTAGCTCTTTCCCATGCCTCTAGGTAATTACCCCATTGAGGGTTAGTAACAATTAAATTTGGTGAAAATAAGTTAGCTTCAGCAATTGTTCTTAACGACATAGAAAACATCCATAAAAATGGATAAACAAACGAAGCTCCAACAATTAATAGTAATAAATAGTTTAAAATCTTTAATACATATTTAATCCGATGTTTAATTTTCGCTCTTTTTAACTCTTGATGGGTTAATTCTTTAATAATCGGAGTATAATAAGTTCCTTCTTCAGGAAGATCCGCTTGATTTAAAATTTCTTCTCGGTTCATTTATTATTCCTCCTTTTTTAATATTTAA
>JAAYXR010000170.1 GCA_012515785.1 Acholeplasmataceae bacterium
CTGAAGAGTTTACACCAAACGGATTAAGATGGAACTTAACTCATACGGCATTAGCTATTTCTGAAGATTTAGTTAACTATAAAAAATTAGGTAGAATTACTCAATACGATTTTGATAATCGTGATGTAATTTTATTCCCAGAAAAGATTAATGGTAAATATGTTCGCTTAGAGCGTCCTATGGAAATGGTTGGTCCAAAATACGGTGTTGATGTTCCGTCAATGTGGATAAACTATTCGGATAACTTAATGGAATGGGGCGAGCCCAAATTACTAGCTACTAGAGAATTTTATTGGGAAAATAAAAAATTAGGCGGTTCAACACCACCGCTTCGTACTAAAGATGGTTGGTTAGTTATTTATCACGGAGTCTGCGATAAAGGAACTTATCGTGTTGGAGCGATGTTGTTAGACTTAGAAAATCCGGAAAAGATTTTAGCGAGAACGAAAGAATCATTTATGGAACCTGAATTTCCATATGAAACTGATGGTTTCTATCATGGTTGTGTCTTTCCTACCGGAAATGTCATTGTAGGTGATACATTATATGTTTACTATGGTGGAGCGGATCGATTCTGCTGTGTGGCAACATGTAGTTTAGAAGAATTATTAAGTCATTTACAAAAAAATAAAGTTAAATAAAAAAATAGTTTAGAAAAGGAGCAAAAAACTATGAAAAGAAAATCATTATTATTTATTTTAGTTTTATTTTTAGGACTTGCAATCGCAGGTTGTAAGAAAAAAAATGGTGGTGGGAATGGTAAAGAACCAGAAGAAATTCCTAACTGGCAAAAAGAAGAAGTTACTTTAACTTTTGCAACATGGGCCTACAACAATGCTGAAGTTGAAACAATCGACTCGTTAATGGTTAAAGAATTTACTAAAAAATACCCAAATATTACTGTTAATATGCAAATTGTTGGTGAATCGGCAGTATGGGATGAAAATATGTTGCAACTACTAGAAACTGAAGAAATTCCTGACGTTTTCTTAGTTAATCGAATGGAAAACTTCTTACCTTATGGGATTTTAGCTGATTTAACCGAGTATTTTGATGCTGATCCTGATACTGAATATATCTTTGATTCAGTAAAAGATTTAGGATTATATAAAGGTAGAAGATATGTAATTCCGACGTATTTATATCCGCAATTTTGGGTAGTTAACTTAGATTTATTAAGAGACTCGAATGTTGCTATTCCTAGCTATGATTGGACATGGGATCAAATGGAAGCAATCGCTAAAACCGTTCAAAATGATACGACTCACAAAATTGGAGTCTTTGGAACTGCTCAATATTTTTATGAGTATCCAAAAGTAATTAATGCTGAAGTTAATCCGTATGCATATGGCTATAATGGAACCAAATTTAATTTTAACACTCCATCATATATGAGTGCGATGAACCGTTTAGAAATTGGTATTCAAGAAGGTTATGTAGTTAACGCGATTACTCCAGAACAAGCTTTAGAGTATTACGGAGATGCAACAATTGACCCGCGCTATTCAGGACATGTCGGAATTTGGAGAGAAGCTTCTTGGTCAGTTAAAGAACACTTAGGATCACTTCCATTCCACTTTGATATTTACTCAGCACCATCAGGAATTGGAATGGGTAATACTGATATTGCTGGAGTTTCAGCATTATCACCACATAAAGAAGCAGCTTATCAACTATTAAAATGGATGAGTTTTAGTGAAGAAGGGGTAATTAGAAGATTTGAATTATACGAAGAATATAAAGACGAATTATTCATCTCAGGAAATAACTATCCTTATCCAATTGTTGATTATGGTATTGATGGCAAAGGAAATAATAAAATTTGGGATAATATCCCTTATGGCTCAACAGCACCGGGATTAGTTTCACCACAATTTATGGAAAGTTTAAGAAATGCTGCAATTCAAGCTAATAAAGAAGTTATTGGGTGGGATGCAGTCGATCAAGCAGTTAACCCATATTTTGGAAGAATTTTAATGGGAGAAGCTGACTTTGTCAGTCAAATGGAAGCGATCCAAGCGGATGCAGATGCTGCACTACAAAGAAAAAGAACTGAAATCGATAACTCAATGAATAAATAAAAAAAAGAAAATGGAGGTGGGGCAGTATGAAAAAAATACTGAATGCCACAATTCTCTTCCTTTTAATTCTATTTAGTGTTCCATCTTTTAGTTTAAATGCCCAAGAAGTTCAAAAGCCAGAAAACGAATGGTATGAACTCGGGGCTTTCCGTGAAACTACTTATTATCGAACCATTAAAAAGTGGAACCAAAAATATAATGCAATCAATTTAGATAATGAATTGGAGTTTGATTTAGGGCCAAGTCAAGCACTTCCACAAAATGCAGGCTTAGTCTTTACTTTCGATGATAATTACAATTATGTTGAATTAGGCAAAGATAAATCACTTGATTTTGTAGTCGAAGTAAATCAAACCGGGTTGTATGAATTAGGCCTTCTTTTTAAGGCTGCCGATAATTATACCAGCGAACCATATGTTGGATTTAAAATTAACGGCGAAGAACCTTTTAACGAAATATCTAATATTGCTTTAGAAGTATTTTGGACATTAGAAGAAAGAGAAGATGAAAAAAGATATAACCGCTATGGTAACGAGTTATTGCCATATTCAAAAGCGAAAAATGAGTGGGTAAAACATTATTTAAATGATACTAATGCTCGTTTTGTTCATCCTTATAAGGTTTTACTAAATCAAGGAGCAAACATAGTAACGATTACTAATCATTCATTAGATCTTAAAATAGCTAAGTTATTTTTAAATAACACGAAAGAAAATATTACGTATGAAAATTATATAGCTAAATATAAAAATGAAGCCGTAGTTGAAGATATCTCAAAACTAGAAGCTGAACTAATGACTGAAAAAAATGATATTGAGATTAAAGCCGGATATTATAAAGATCCGGGAATGACACCAAATGCATATAAAAATAGTGTTTTAAATATGCTCGATGGGTCATCATCAAGTCGTGGTGGCTCCAAAGCGACTTACTCATTTGATGTCGAAAAAGCCGGACTTTATTCAATATCACTAAAATATCTTCAAAACAAACTAAACGGTTTAAGTATTTCGAAAGCGATTTATATAGATGGTGCGATTCCATTTAAAGAATTTGAATCATATTTGTTTCCAGAAAGTAAAAAATGGGTTAATCATACTCTAAACAATAATAGCGATGAATATAAAGTTTATCTTTCTAAAGGCCGACATACAATTAGTTTAGAAACAACCGTCATTCATTACAATGATTTAATTGAAAGATTATATGTAGTAATGGATAAAATTAATACTTTAGGATTAACAATCGCTTCAATTACTGGATCATCAACGAATACTTTTACTGATTGGAATATTGTAAAGTATTTACCAAATATTGTTAGTGACTTACACGCTTATGCTGATGAAATCACGGCGGTTTATGAAGAAATTAATCAGATGACCGGAAAAGAAGCTTCAGAAGTGTCATCACTTAAAGTTGCTGCCAAGCAACTTCGTAATTTATCAAAAAGACCGAATAAAATTAATCTTAAATTATCTCAGTTAAATTCAGGTAGTGGTTCAGCCTATCAATTAGTTGGAACTGCGATTGGAATTCTACTAATGCAACCACTAGATATTGATACGATTTATCTTGGTGGATCTCATAAAAGCTTACCACGACCTAATGCCAATATTTTTAGAAAATTTTGGTTTTCAGTGAAATCATTTTTCTATTCATTTGTTGATGAAAGATATAAAGTAGCTGGAAGTAGACGTGATGATGTTTTAGAAGTATGGGTGGCTCAATCAAATTTATATATTGATATTATTCAAAGTATGGCTGATACTGAGTTTACTCCTTTATACGGAAAAGAAGTTAAGATTAACATCTTACCATCAACGCAAAAGATTATTTTAAATAACGCGACCAATTCTAATCCAGACGTAGTTTTAAGTATTGATTCATGGGAACCTTATAACTATGCCTTAAGAGGAATGTTGGAAGATTTATCTAAATATGATGGTTTTGATGATGTCACTCAAAATATGTATGCGAACTTATTTACTCCGGTGATTTATGATGAGGGAGTTTATGCGATTCCTGAGACACAAGGATTAAACTTGTTATTTTACCGAAAAGATATCTTTGAGTATTTAGATATTAAACCACCAAAAACATGGGATGATGTAATTAAGATTTTACCAATACTTCAAAGTTATCAAATGAACTTTTATCATCCGCTGGGTAGTGAATCATCATATAAAAACTATTCAGCCACCACGCCGTTTATCTATGGTCATGGCGGGGAAGTATTTACTGAAAACGGCTTAACCACCGTATTAACTGATGAAAACGTAATTAACGGAATCCAGTTTATGACTGATTTATTTAACGTTTATAATCTTCCGCTACAAGTTTCAAGTTTCTTTGAACACTTTAGATCAGGAACTCTTCCGGTCGGTGTTGGAACGATTGATATGTACCTTCAACTTAAGTATGCATCTCCAGAACTAGCTGGTCAGTGGGGCATCTCACAAGTTCCGGGATTTGATCGTAATCAAGATGGTGAGCCTGAAAGTTGGACGACTGCTTATGGTAAATCTTCAATTTTATTTAAAAGTTCAAATATGAAGCAAGATGGTTGGAACTTTATTAAGTGGTGGAATTCAACTGAAACACAAATTGAATATTTACAAAATATTAAAATGTCTTTAGGCGAAAAATTCTTAGTAATTCCAGCTAACGTGGATGCGTTAGAGGCCTCAAATTGGGATCAAGAAATTAAAACTCAAGTCGGTTTAGCTGCCAAATGGTCGCGAATTCCAGCAATTACTCCAGGAAGTTATATTGTTGAGCGTGAGTTTTCAAACATTTGGAATTTAGTCGTGATTGACAAGATGGATGTTAGAGTGGCGGTTGGCAAATCAATTGATGTTGTTAATCGTGAGTTAAATCGTAAGTTTGAGGAATTTGGATATGTTAAAAATGGAGTAGTCATTAAAGAATATGTCGTTCCGAATAACGATAATATTGAAAGATGGGTAAGGGGTAAGAAAAATGACTAAGACTAAAAGAAGAAAAACTGAATGGTCTAATTATTTATTTATCGCACCTTATGCCATTATCTTCATTGTCTTTATCGTTTTATTACTAGTAATTTCATTATTACTATCATTTACATATTATGATTCAGTCAATGCACCAAGAGTAATTGGACTTACTAATTATGTAACTTTGTTTACACAAGACACAGTATTTATGCAAAGCGCCCTACCAAATACAATTATGTATGCCTTAATTGTTGGCCCAGGGGGATATGCACTTGCGTTTTTGGTAGCGTGGATGCTCGCGCAATTACCAAGACGATTTAGAAACGTAGCAGCGATTATTATTTATCTTCCATCACTTGTCGGATCAGTTTTAATTTCCGTTGTCTGGAAGGCCATCTTTAGTGGTGATAGTCGTGGCTATTTAAACTACATTTTATTAGAATTTGGTGTAATTAACGCACCTGTTCAATGGCTTCAAGATAGTAATGTTATTACTTGGGTAGTAATCTTAGTTGGTCTTTGGAGCAGTATGGGTATTGGATTTTTAGCGATGCTGTCCGGTATTTTAAACGTTAATGCTGAATTATATGAAGCAGCATACGTTGACGGATTGAAATCAAGATTCCAAGAAATTATTTATATTACAATTCCATCAATTAAACCACAAATGATGTTTGGGGCGGTAATGGCAATTGTTAATGCGTTTAATATATCAGGATTAGGAACCGCACTAACTGGTGCCGTTCCAACACCACAATATGCTGGGTGGCTGATTACGGACCATATGAACGATTTAGCGTTCGGTGGTGGTCGTATGGAAATGGGATATGCATCAGCCATCTCAGTTGTACTACTAATGATAGTTCTAGTATTTTACTTTGTAGCTAATCATTTCTTTGGAGGTAAGGAAGATGCCTAGAAAAGTTGATCAAGCTATTAGAAAGGGTTTAAGAAAAAATAGAAAAAAGGCTTCTTACTTTGGTGCAATGATTGACCCTAAAGGGTTCCATCGAAGCCAAATTAAGTTTTACGTCATTTTATTACCTATTTTAATAATTATGATGTTGCCAATTATCTATATTATTTCAACTGCCTTTAAACCAATTAATGAATTATATGCATATCCTCCAAAATTTTTCACAAGACAACCAACACTTCAAAATTTTATTTCTCTAAATGAAGCAACCAGTCAAACTGGGATTGCCTTAGGAAGATATATTTTCAATAGTATTTTGGTAACTGTGATTGTGATTATCTTAAGTTTATTGATGTCAGCGCTAGCTGCGTTTGCCTTCTCATACTTAGAGTTTAGGGGCAAAAAATTCTTATTTGCTGCTAACCAATTTGCAATTATGTTTATTGCTGTAGCGGTAGCAGTTCCTAGATTTATGGTTATTAGTGGATTAGGAATAACTAATACTTATCTTGCTCATATTATTCCACTACTAGCGATGCCAGTTGGAGTTTTCCTCTTAAAGCAATTTATTGATCAAATACCGCGGGAATTAAATGAAGCGGCGATTATTGACGGAGCTAATAAATGGCAAATTTTTACCAGAATTACTTTGCCAAATATTAAACCAGCATTATCAACAATTGCCATTCTAACTTTCCAACAAGTTTGGAATAACACCGAAACTTCAAATTTATATATTGTTGATGAGCCAATCAAGACTCTACCTTATTATTTAGGATCACTGACTTTTGGAACATCATCGATTGCGACTCAAGGGATTTCAGCGGCAGCATCATTAATCGTTTTCTTACCTAACTTGATTTTGTTTATCATTTTACAAAAACAAGTAATGAATACAATGGCGCACTCAGGTATCAAATAATGAAAAAGCGTAGAATATTTACATTTATAATCTTATTTATCACCTTAGGTCTATTTGGAACTTTATTAACTAGTGTGGAGGTAAATGCGTCAGCTCCATTTAAGACAAGAACCTTAAATAGATATGGTGATATGGTTGATACGCAAGATGCGTATGAACCAATCTTAAGTAAAAAGATTATTGAAATTGAAGGTGTAAATGAATCAGTAAATAAACCGCAAGATTTATTTATTGATAAAGATGATATCATGTATCTTGCCGATACTGATAATAAACGAATTATTATCATGGACACGAACTTTAATCACCTGACAACATTTGGAGTTGGTATTCTAGATCAACCACTTGGAATCTTTGTTAGAGATGACAAGATTTATGTTGCTGATTATGGTGTAGAAGAAGATCGTGAAAGTGGTAGAATTGTCGTATTTACCTTTAATCAAGCTACATACAAAGTCGATGAAATCAACTATAAAGTCTTTAAGACTCCGCAAAGTCCATTACTTAAAGTTGATAACTTTGTCTATCGTCCGCAAAAAATTGCAGTTGATCAAAATCACACGATGTATGTTGTTTCTAAAGGATCAAGTAACGGAATATTATTAATTAACAATAATAACCGTTTCTTAAATTTCTTTGCCCCAAACCCGACAACTGGAACTTTTTGGGATTCAGTTAAATCGTTTGTGTATGGTGGTAAGGAAAATGTAATTTTAACGAAGAAAATTCCACCAGCACCAACTAACGTGATGTTAGATGATTCTGGTTATATTTACACAGTAACTTCAACCGTAGTTCAAAATAATTTAGGTGATACGATTAAAAAAGTTAATATTGGTGGTCTCAATTTCTATCCAGAAGATATGAACGTATCAGCTAGTTTTATTGATTCATGGTCAAGTGATTTTAAAACGGTTTATGCCCTAACTAGTAATGGATTTATCTATGAATATGATATTGAAGGTAATTTACTGTTTAGATTTGGCGGTAATATTGCTCAAGATGAGCAATTGGGATTATTTAAAGGTGCTTCTAGTATTGCGGTTGATAGTAAAGGCAACTTATATATTGTTGATCCGCTTTCCAATGCAATTCAAGTCTTTAAAAAGACATTATTTACCGAAAAAGTACATAATGCTTTATCACTATATATGTCAGGTAAATACATCGAAAGTGAAGAGATTTGGGAAGATGTATTAAGATATAATTCAATGTTTGACTTAGCGCACAAAGGAATTGGAATGGCTCACTATTTAAATGGAAATTATCGTGAAGCGATGGATAAGTTTGAAACAGCCTATGCTAAAGAAGAATATTCTGAAGCATTTTGGGAAGTAAGAAATATCTTCTTAATGAAACATTTAGCGAAGATCTTTGTTGCCTTAATCTCACTTGGAGTAGTTATCGTTGTTATTAGACAACTTAACAAGC
>JAAYXR010000141.1 GCA_012515785.1 Acholeplasmataceae bacterium
ATCATTGAAAGCAAAATAAAAGGGATGCATCTTTCAGATCATCATCCCATTTATATGGAGTTTAAAATATAAATATTTATTACATAAAATCATAGGGGTTGATGTCATCAACCTCTTCTTTTTTATCTTCAATTTCACTTGATAATCTCATCATTAGTGTAGATTGTCTTTTCGCTGTTTCTCGATTAGAAGCGTAAATCATCAAATCAACATCACCCATTAAAAACAAATAAGCCTTAGCACGGGTAATCGCTGTATATAGCAATTCTTTACGCAACATATGAATATAGTTTTTGACGATTGGAATAATTACTATTGGATATTCTGAACCTTGAGATTTATGAATAGAAATGGCGTAAGCTAAGTTGATTTGATCTAAATCTGACTTAGCATAAGATAAATCTCTTCCATCAAAATTAACATATATTGTCGGCTTATCTTTACTATCAAAAACGATTCCGCTTACAACCCCAATATCACCATTCATCACGTCCTTTAGAGCGTCATTTTCTAGTTGAATCACTTTATCGCCAACATAATAATTAACATCACCATGTCTGACATGAATCTCTTTATTTTCAATATACATTTCTTGGATAATTTCATTTACCATATCAATTCCAAAATCACCCTTATATTGTGGAATTAAAATTTGAATATCTTCAATTAATGAATATCCTTGGTCAATGGCTCCTTGGACTAATCTTAAAACTAGTCGTTTTAACTCACTTCGATTAATCTTATAAATATAAGTATCACTATCAGAAACTAAATCTTCATAACCAATAGTTTGTTTGTTAACTTTGTTGGCAATCTTAACGATATTAGAACCCCTGGCTTGCCTGTGGATTTCATCAAGTCTAACAACTGCACAAGATTCTGAATCAATTAAATCTTTTAAAAATAATCCAGGTCCAACACTAGGTAATTGATCCACATCACCCACAATAACCACTTTAGCATTATTCTTGATAGCTTTTAATAACGAATTTGCTAAAAAGATATCAATCATTGATGCCTCATCAATGATAATTAAGTTTTCAGAAAACAAGTTGTTTTCATCATAAGTAAAGACGCCATCATAACCCATACCTAATCCCTTATGGATGGTAGTCGCTTTAAAATCTAAGATTTCTCTCATTCTTTTTGCAGCTCTTCCGGTAGGAGCCATTACTTTAATGTGTTCCGGCATATAACTTGCGGTAATTCCATTAATATCACTATATACTTGCATTAAACCATCAATAATGGTGGTTTTACCAGTACCTGGTCCACCAGTAATCACGGTAACTTCATTATTAACGGCGACTTTAATCGCTTCTTTTTGAACATCAGTATAAGTAATCCCGATTAATTTTTCAATTTTATTAATACTTTGATCAATGATCGCTTCTTCTAGTTTTGGTTGAGAGGACATATTTAATTCAAGTATTTTCCGAGCCACTCCGACCTCAGCATAATATGCGGGAGCAAGATAATACCTGTGATCTTCTAAAACTAACTTTTTCTCTCTAATTAATTCTTTAACAAATGGGTCAAAATCAAGATCAATTTTTAAAAACTGTTTGGCATAATCAAAGACTTGTTCTTCGGTGGCGTAGGTATCACCATTCCGTTCACCGTATTCTCTAATTGAATAAATAATGGCAGCTTTAATTCTTCTTGGATCATCTTCAGGGATACCGACTTTTTCTCTAATTTCATCGGCACGAATAAAGCCAATTCCTTGAACTTCATCAATTAACCGAAACGGATTAGTTTTAGCAATCGTGGCCGCTTTTAACCCATAAGTCGTAATTAACTTCATCGCGGTTGCCCCTTTAATATCTAATTCAAATAAATCAATCGTCACCCCTTCAAGCGATTGATTTTCTAGTAATTGTTGATAAAAACGTTCAATTCTAATCGCATTTAACCCGACATCTCGCAAAACCATTTTGTCTTCTAAAATTTTTTCAATCGCATCATCGCCTAAATGATTAACGATTTTTTCAGCTGTTTTTGGTCCGATTCCAGGAAAGTAATCACTTGATAAATAATTCACTAAACCTTGAAAAGACGCGACTTTAGCACGTCTAAAAGCGAGAACTTCAAATTGTTCTCCGTAGGTTGGATGTTCAATCCAATTTCCTTCAAGTTCATATAATAAATCGCTTGTTACTTTAGGAAAATAACCAACGATTGTCACTTTTCTGTCATCTTCAGTTTTAAGGGTCGCAATTGAATAACTATTATCTTCATTATGGAAACGATATCTCGTTATATGCCCCTTTAGTTTTTGGTGTTCTGGAAATAATGTCATGAATATCTTCTTCTTTCACCTTGATAAAAAACTTCATTAATAAAACCTGAGCCAACACATTCATCACCATCATAAATGGCACACACTTGGCCTGGAGTTACCGCTTGGACATTATTGTAGGTAACAACGAATTCTTTATCATTTAAAAACTTAACCTCAACTGCAACATCTTTTTGGCGATATCTAAATTTAGCAGTATATTTACCATCACGCTTGCAAGCGCGCCAAACATAATTAGTAATAATCGCTTCATCAGATTTTAAATAATCTAAATTATCTTTATTTTCGATGAGTAAAATATTAGTTTCTAACTCTTTTCCAACGACAAACCACGGACCATCAAGTCCGTCAATCGTTCCAATTCCTAACCCTTTTCTTTGGCCAATAGTATAATTCATCAGTCCATGATGCTTGCCAATTACTGTTCCGTCTAATCTAGTCATTAAACCCGGTTTAGCCGGTAAGTAATTAGCTAAAAACTTATTAAAATCTCTTTCCCCGATAAAACAGATTCCAGTCGAATCTTTTTTATCTTTAACTGCTAAATCAAGTTTTCTAGCAATTCTTCTTACTTCGTCTTTATTAAGATCCCCAACTGGGAATAATACTTTAGAAAGTTGCTCATTAGTTAATTGTGATAAAAAATAAGATTGGTCTTTATTTTGATCAATTCCGCGAAGTAGTTTAGCGCGGCCACTTGAACGATCAACTCTTGCGTAATGACCCATGGCAATATAATCAACATCTTTTGACATTGCGTAATCTAAAAATGCTTTAAATTTAATTTCGTTATTACATAAAACATCCGGATTTGGGGTTCGGTTTAATTTATATTCATTTAAAAAATAAGTAAATACTCGGTCCCAATACTCTTTAACAAAATCAA
>JAAYXR010000142.1 GCA_012515785.1 Acholeplasmataceae bacterium
TAGCAATATGACTATTAGAAGTAGTTAAGATTGCCTCGGTTATCGCGTGTGCGAATCTTAACACCATAAAATTGCCACCATCAAAAAATGAAACTTTGATGGCATTATAACCTTTACCAGTAGCACCATCGATTGGTGGTGCTTTCCGCCATTCACCAGATTCGAAATGCTTATATTCAAGTTCTTGTGATTGATGTTCAGATGGTAAAATAATTAAATGATAATCACCATTTTCTGGAAAAGTTCCAATATAGTAATAATAGCCATCGGGATTTAATTCCCAGTCAGCAGCCGTAGTGGCACCAGTTTTAATGTTTAATGCGAAAACGAGTCCTAATAAAAAGACTAAAAAAGAAAAAATAAATTTAATTTTATATTTGTGCATAATTACACCTCCGTCTAATAATAGACGTGATGGTGTTTTTTTACTTTTTTCAATTTAATACCTATAACTTGACAAAGTATAAAATAAGGGTTATACTATAATTGGCACTCTAAGGTAGAGAGTGCTAATTATACGAAAAGGAGGTATAAATTATGCAAATGATGCAAGATTATTCAAAAGATCCAGATGTTTTAATGAAATTTGGAAGAATGATTACTGACGATGTAAAAAAAGGGAAAATCGATCCAGTAATAGGTAGAGATGATGAGATTAGAAGAATGATTAAAATTCTTTTAAGAAAAACGAAAAATAATCCAGTTTTAATTGGTGAACCAGGTGTTGGTAAGACGGCTATCGTTGAAGGATTAGCTCGTCGGATGGTTGATAAAGATGTACCTCTAGGTTTACAGGGGAAACAACTTTATGAATTAGACTTAGCCGCTCTAATAGCGGGAGCGAAGTTTAGAGGGGAATTTGAAGAAAGATTAAAAGCGGTCTTAAATAAAATAAAAGAATCTAATGGTGACATTATTTTATTTATTGATGAACTTCATATGATTGTTGGGGCTGGTGCAGCTGAGGGATCAATTGATGCTGGTAACATGTTAAAACCAATGTTAGCTAGAGGAGAACTTTATTGTATTGGGGCGACAACATTAAATGAATATCGGAAATATATTGAAAAAGATCAAGCGTTAGAACGTCGTTTTCAAAAGATTTTAGTTGATGAACCAACAGTTGAAGATACAATTAGTATTCTTCGTGGCCTAAAAGAAAGATTTGAAGCCCATCACGGAGTTCATATTTCTGATAATGCCTTAGTTAGTGCTAGTACGCTTAGCCATCGTTATATTACTGACCGTTTCTTACCAGATAAAGCGATTGACTTAGTCGATGAAGCTTGCGCGAGCATTAGAATGGAAATGGACTCAATGCCGGTTGAACTTGATACGGTTAATCGGAAAATCATGCAACTGGAAATTGAGAAAAGTGCCCTTTTAAAAGAAAAAGATAATTTATCGCGTCAACGACTAGAAAAGATTGAAGAAGAATTAAGTGAGGCTAAAGATCAA
This sequence comes from Acholeplasmataceae bacterium, assembly GCA_012515785.1. Classification (GTDB taxonomy): domain Bacteria; phylum Bacillota_I; class Bacilli_A; order Acholeplasmatales; family Acholeplasmataceae; genus DUQW01. The sequence continues at coordinate 1,459 of JAAYXR010000142.1, forward strand.
CAAACTCAAATTATGAAAACTTGGGAGAGTGAAAAGAATCAAATTAATAAAGTCAAAGATTTAAGAATTAATTTAGAATCAAAACGTAATGATTTACAAAATGCTTTTAATAATCAAGATTATGAAACTGCAGCCAAACTACAATATTCAGTGATTCCTGAATTAGAAAAAGAAATTAAAAATCTTTTAGAA
>JAAYXR010000143.1 GCA_012515785.1 Acholeplasmataceae bacterium
ATTTTAGCAATTATTGACGCTGAAGGCAAAGTTGTTTCAATTAGAATTCACCCAGGACATAAGATTACTTGGGATGCTGATAATAATAAAATTGTAGCAACTGAAGGCTTATTTACTGCGACAACCATGCAAAAAGATATCGTCGCTGATATTCCAGATGGTGGATTTGTTATCTTATTCCAAAACTCAGGTGCCGAAGGCAATGCTATTCGAGCATGGGGTTGTAAACAATTAACTGGTTTTGCCGATGTTGGCGGCACTGGTTATGCGAATGATACCACAGGTGGAGTCGCTAATATGACGGTCAACCCATTTGCTGAAGGGTTTATAATTGAAATTATTGAATTTTAATTAAAATCATCAAATAACAAGAGCTAGCCTGAAAATGCACTTTTTCAGGCTGGTTTTTTAACATTGCAAGACATCTGTATAGATGAAATTGTCAATGGTATTCAATAAATAACCATAAAAAGGAGGGGTTAAATATGAAAGTAATTAGAAAAGGATTAACAATTTTTTTAATGCTTTTTTTGACACTACTAGCAGGTTGTGTAGAAGGTGAATCGATTATTCCCGAGTTAAGTGGAATAGCAGATGTAACGATTGAAGTTGGCGATACTTTTGATCCGATGGCTGGCATAACTGCAACATGGAGTGGTCAAGATCTCACTTCTTTAATAAAGATTACTGGAAAAGTAGATACATCTAAAGCTGGTGTTTATACTTTGGAGTATTCGGTTACAAGTAGTAAAGGGGATATTGCCAAATTAACTAGAAAGGTTACCGTAGTTGAAAGAGCTATAATCAATCCAATCATTAATGGAGCCGATGATGTTAGTGTTGAATGGGGCGCTGATTTTGATCCAATGGCTGGTGTAACCGCCACATGGAACGAAGAAGATATTACATTATTAATTGAAGTTAGTGGCGAAGTAGATACATCTAAAGCCGGTGTGTACACTTTAGAATATAGTGTCGAAAGCGATGATGGTGGCGTGGCCACTAAAACTAGAAAAGTAACGGTTTTAGAAAGAGGAGTTATAATGCCAGTTATCCACGGCGCTACTGATGTTTCAGTGGAATATGGTGATCCATTTAATGCCCAAGCGGGGGTAATTGCTACATGGAATGGAAGAGATATTACCAATCGAATTACAATTACCGGAGAGGTAAACACCTCTAAAGCCGGTGTTTATACTTTGGTATATCGCGTCGAAAGTGAGGATGGTGGTGTGGCTACTAAAACTAGAAAAGTAACAGTTTTGGAAAAACAAGTATTTAAAGAAAATGAAAAAACATCAACCACATTACATAATGTTGAACACATAAAAGCTAATGGTGATGTTACAAACGATAAAGATGTAGTCACTTATCAAGAAGTTAACGTGTTTAAACAAGGCGATGGTATCTTAGTTGCTAACTGGTCAAAATTTAATAATGATGGTAAGTATGTTTTATCATCAACCTTAAATATTGCTAAAGACTTCGAGCTTAATAATCTTAATTATGAAGTAATCGCAGCCGTTAATGGTGATTTCTTCTATGCTCAATCAGGTATTACTTATAATGTTGGGCCAAATATTTTATTTGGAAATCGAGTTGTTAAACCAGATAATTTTTATGCAGGATACTATTATTCGCTTCATTTTAATCAATTTGGTGAAAAGTTAGGCGTTTATAAAACATTAACCGCATTAAGTGGTTTAAATTTAATGTTGTATAACGAAGATGGGGCCTTAGTTTATCATAATAATGAAATTTTATTAGACAAGAAAACAGTACTAAATGATGGCGAAACAACAGTAATATTTAAAAAAGCATTCACTTATGATAGTGCAACAACTTATTTTATATTAAATCAAAAAAATCAGTATACTTTAGGAGCACACATTTTCTTTGAAGCTGGTGTTGGTAATAAGATAACTACTTCAAATGAATCAGAAGTCGTAATCGCAACTAAAGATCCAGCATTGATCAGTCAACTTAAATCTAA
>JAAYXR010000144.1 GCA_012515785.1 Acholeplasmataceae bacterium
AACCATTCTTGTTTGATGATTGCTAAATCTAATCCCGCTCCCGCTAAGGTAAAGAACATCACGAAGAACGGAGCTGTAAAATCGTTAACGGCATTGAAAGTTCTCGTTGGTCTTCTTGTTAAGTTGGCAATCATTGCTCCAGTAATAATATTAGATAATAATGCTGAGAAACTAATACCATATTGACCTAATACTTTTTCGTGGTTAAGAATTGAAATTAAACCAATTGATAACACGACTGCTGATATCGCTAAGACTTGGATATCATCACGTTCACGGTCAAACTTTTTAGCTAAAATTGCTAAAGGATAACCAATAATTGCCCCGATTAACAGTGATCCAAAAACTTCAATGAATGGTTTAGAAATCATTAACCATACTGGTAATTGTTCTCCTTGTGGAACTAATAGTTGCGCAAATGAAATAAAGAATCCAAAGACGACAATTCCGTAAATATCATCCATTGCGGTAATTGGTAAGATCTTTTTCGTAACTGGTCCGTAAGCTCTATATTGTCTAACAACCATTAATGTAGCGGCTGGTGCCGTAGCTGCTGACATACTTGCAAGAATCATCGCGAAAGCGATATTTGGCTTAGCAAACGGATTATAGCCACCAACACCGAAGGCTTGATTAAAACTTTGAGGTTTAGGCATAACCAACATAAATAAGAAGACTAACATCACGGCCCCAGTTACTTCTAATAAGGTAAGTACGTTAACTTCTTTCCCCATCTTTTTAACACTTACAATATTAAATTCGCTACCAATACTAAAAGCGATAAAAGCTAAGGCAATTTCACTAATAAACTGCAATGTTAGTTGATCTTGTCCCGTAATTAGTCCCTTCCATCCCGGAATAATTAATCCTAGTGATGGTCCTAATAGTAGTCCAAATAGTAAATAGCCTGAAACATTTGGTAATTTTAACTTTCTGGCAACTTGCCCTCCGATAAAGCCAACTATTAAGACAATAGCGACTTTAAATATTAAATTCAATTCCATCTACATCTCTCCCCTTTATAAATAATAAAAAAACGCATAACCAAGTTATACGCTTAATCACTCCTATGAGGTTAGCTGTCGGGTTCGGGCAATTAAGTTGCCCTACTCAAATGAGATTCACCCCAGGAAATGGTTCCCCCACTCAAATGATTCGGAGATCTGCAAGATTAGGTTATCAAATATTCATTCAAAAGTCAATTAATTAAATATAATAATTTAATTACCCAAATTCAAAGAAAAAAGAGTTATAAAAACTCTTTATTTTACAAATATAAATAATGTTTGGAGGAAGGCGTGTCATCTTCCCCAACTCTAATTAACTACACCTTTATTCTGCCATAGCATACCTAGTGATCAAGTAGGTACTAACGCTACCCTTTCGGGACCGTTGCTGTGTCTGACCAATAGATCACTTAAGAGCTATCCCTAGTCGCTTTCAGCAACAGACATCTCGACATAACTGTTATAGCATATCACTATACGTCAACGACCACCTCTGGTTGACATCGTTTGACCGGTGCGTCACTACTCGGTAAACCCAAAGGCCAGTTTCGAGATTGCGATAAAGCATAGTTAATTGTTTTCACCGCCGTCTTTTCCCAGATACATTCCAGTCTGAAGGTGTTCCAACCTCAAGAGCTCTCCCACCGGCGTGCCTTAACCCCGACAAAGGTTTATTCAGCCACAAACAATATTTAACTTGCATTAGTATCTTATCATAAGAAAATATTGGTTGCAAGGCTTTATTATCATTTTAAACTACAAGTTTAATTTGATTAAATCTTTAGTTTTTAAGTAGAAATCTTCGATTGATTTCTACCGTTTTGTTTTGCATGATACATATTATCATCTGCTCTTTTAATAGCGGTCTTAATAGTATCATTTTTTGTTACTAGCGTTCCACCGATAGAGATTGTTACATTAACCATATTATCTTCATCTAGTTGATAACTAGAGGCTTGAACTAATAGTCTTAATCTTTCTGCTATTATTTCTAAATCCTCTATATTTAAAACATCGACAATCGCAATAAATTCTTCGCCACCCCAACGACTGACTAAATCTGTTTTCTTAACATTAGATGTTAAAGTATGGGCGACAATTTTTAAAATTTCATCACCAACTAAATGTCCGTAAGTGTCATTTACATTTTTAAAACGATCAATATCAATCATTAAAATACCAAATGTATTAGAAAATAATTTAGCCGCTTCTAACCTTTTAGTCATTTCAAAATCAAAACAATTCCGATTAGCTACTTGAGTTAATGGATCAATTCGAAGTATGTCTTTTAATTCAATGTTTTCTTGATAAATTTGTTTTTGAAATCTTTCATCGGTAAATACTTCAATAGCTGCAACAATTTTGTTATCTTGATCATAGATTGGGATCGTTTTAACCATAACTGGGATTCTATACCCATCTTTATGTTTTAAAAACACATGAGCCTGTCTAATGATACCATCTTGTAATGTTTTATGAAGTGGACAACCAGAAAGACATAATTGTTTTCCGTTTTCATCGACGTGTTGTAAAAGATTTTGATGACAATAGCTATTGGTGACTTCTTCTTTAGAATACCCAGTGATACGTTCACTTCCTTCATTCCAAAAAATGATTTTTCTATTTTGATCTACCACATATACACCCTCAAAAAGATGTGGAATAATATTTTCATCGTATTTTATATCCATAACTTCACCTTTCTTTGCGTTACTTGTAGATGACAAGTAACAAACATTTTTTGTCAATTTCTATTTTATCATATTTCATTACCCCTTTTATCATTAAAAACGATATCATAGTCATCTTCTTTTTTTATACCCTATAAATCTTTTATTTTTTTCTTTTTTCTCTTCTTTTTATTATCTATAATAGCCACCACCCTTTTTTAGCTATACGTATCTTATCATTAAACTATATTTTCTCAGTGTCAAATATAGAAATTTTATAATATAATACTTATAGGAGGATAACTATTATGTGTTAAAAGTATGAATATTATATACTTGATGATGATTCTACCATTTTACGAGTCCCAATTGATTCAGAAGGAAAGAAAAATATTTATCTGCTGGCTGGCCATGGGAAGCATCATCAATTGATGAAGAAACTGCAAAAC
>JAAYXR010000020.1 GCA_012515785.1 Acholeplasmataceae bacterium
CCTTCTCTAACTTGAGCTACTAAGTTAAAGATTCCAATTGGACCAGCTAAATCAGTAACTGAAATCCCACTAGTTTTTGGAGTAAATAATCCACCTAAAACTTTAAAGATTTTGGTTGAGTCATCAGCAAATTGAACAAACCCCATTTTAAGGGCATAACCAAAGTCAAATTTATAAGTTCCTTCAATACCAATTAAGACTTGTGAGACTCTAACTCCTTGGCCTTCAATCGTATCTTTTGGCATAATCTTATATGAAGTAACTTTAGTTTCTGCACCCCTTAAATATTCAACTTCAACATTTAATCCGTCAATCGTATCTAAACTATTAATTAGTTCTTCCCAAGTATTAACTTCTATTTTGTTTAATTTGGTAATTTTATCTCCAGGTTGAAGCGATGATTTACTACCTAATCCGTAAACTTGGCCAATGACTAATTGTTCAGTGCCTATCGTTCCATCTTCATTATAGTTAGTAACACCTAACATATTAATATCTACGCGCGTATTAATATTAATTAAGGTATCTTTTCCTTCTACTTTAATAGTAATCGGTAATCCTGGATATTTTTGAATTTCTCGTGATAAATCATCCCAAGTGGTAACTGCTACTCCGTTAACTTCTTCAATTCTAAAATTCTTTTCATTTTTTAACTCAGCTAATGCTCCTGCGGGATCAACTCTGCCAACGACTGACTCATTAACTGGCTTACCAATAATCGCAAACGCGAAAATAAATAGAAATAGTGCTAGAACAAAGTTCATAAATGCTCCCGCAAATAAAACTAAGAAGCGTTGAATCTTTGGCTTTTGCGATAAAGATCGATCTTTTGGTGCAATTTGAATTTCTTTTTCTTTTTCTAAATAATACTTAGCATTTTCTAATACTGGATATCTAGTGATCGTTCCATCTTCAAGTTCAAGTTCAATATGAAGTGGTTCTCTCTCTTTATCAAAAATTTCAAAACTAGTTACTTTTCCAATCACGTCATATTGAACTTCTCGGTGTAAAACAATCCCTTCAACTTCATTATTTGGGGTTAAGCGAAGCCCAATCGTATCATCAACAATAAATAATGAATCATCATTATCTTCACCGGCAATCGAGACATACCCACCAATTGGAATGGCTCTAATTGAATAAGTGGTTTCGCCTTTTTTCTTTTGAAATAGGGCGGGCCCCATACCAATAGAAAACTCATGACATAAGACATTAAATTTTTTAGCAACTAAAAAATGTCCTAATTCATGTAATAAAATAATTATTCCTAAAACTAAAATAAATACAATTAAATTTAATAAAAACGTTAAGACAACCATATATATTACTCCTTGTCAAATACACTGTAGATTTTATTTTTAATTTTTTGATCAACTGATAATATTTCTTCTAATGTTGGGTTAATAATATTATCAGCAGAAAGGGTATATTTAATAATAATCGATTCAATTTCTCTAAACTTGATTTTTCCTCTTAAAAATAAATCAACCGCCGCTTCATTACTCGCATTATAAATCGTTGGAATAATTCCACCCGACCTACCCGCTTCATAAGCTAATTGAAGCATCGGATAACGGGTTAAATCCATTGGTTTAAACGTTAAGGTTTTAATACTTATTGGTTGCGGCTTGTATTTTGATTCATTCGGGAAATATAAAACACCGGCAATTGGTATTTTCATATCATTAGCGGAAATACTTTTTATTTCCGTGCCATCTTTTAAATAAACGATGGCATGTACTAAACTTTCATCATGTAAGATTGTCTCAATCTGATCATAAGAAAATGAAAATAAGTGGTGGGCTTCAATTACTTCTAAGCCTTTGTTAACCATAGTTGCTGAGTCAATGGTAATTTTAGGACCCATACTCCAATTTGGATGATTTAAAGCGTCCTTGGCGGTAATATCATCTAAATCTCTTCGGCTCAAATCTCTTAAGGCGCCGCCACTAGCAGTAATAGCGATTTTTAAAACATCTTCGCGTTTAACTTTCATCAGTAATTGCCACAGGGCATAATGTTCACTATCAATTGGTAGTAACATCACTTGATGTTTTACGACTAACTCTTTAATAATCGGCCCCGCCATAACTAATGTTTCTTTATTGGCCAGTCCAATATCTTTGCCTGATTTAATGGCTTCTACCGTACTTTTAAGGCCAATTGACCCTGATAAGGCATTAATTAGAAGACCTTGTTTAGGATAGGTCGCAACTTCAATTAAACCTTGATCGCCACATACAAACTTAATATCGGGATATAATTTTGGATATTCATCCATTTGTTTCGGGGTTCTTAAGGCGCATATTTCCGGAGTAAAGTGCGATAAAATAGTGTGATTAATACTATCATTTCGACTTAACGATAAACCAATTACTTTAAAATCAGGATTATTTTCAAGTATTTCTAACGTTTGAAGTCCAATTGATCCACCGGCCCCTAAAATATAGACATTTTTTATATTCCCGGCCATAATATCGACATCACTTTAAAGATAAAGACTAAAAATGTTCCAGCAAATAATGCTGAATCAAAACGGTCTAAAATTCCGCCGTGTCCCGGAAGAATGGTTCCAAAGTCTTTAATTTCATAAGTTCTTTTTAATTTAGAAGCGAATAAATCGCCTAATTGACCAATAACTGAAATAGCCAAAGTAAGTGGAATAAAGATTGATAATAATCCCCATGCTGGGCTAGTCCTAACGGCTAGAACATCAAACATTGAAACTGCTGAAGCATTCTCTAATAAAAAAGTGGCGGCAGTATCAAAAATAGTTCCGCTATTGGTTGGTAAAATAATTACCCCAAATAAAGTTCCGAAAACTGTCCCAAAGACAGTTCCAGCAATCGCACCTTCCCAACTCTTCTTTGGACTAATAGTTGGACACATTTTATGACGTCCAAATTTAACTCCAAAAAAGAAGGCAAATGAGTCAGTAGTAATGGTGGTAATTAGTAAGTATAAAAGATATTCAGCCCCTAATACTTTTAAATACGTTAAGGCACCGAAACCTAAGCCAATATAGAAAATAGTTAAAAAGGAAAAGCCTAAACTTTGATCTCTCATTTTAGCGTTAAATACACATAAGATGAAAAGAATAATTACGGCTGGAAATAAGACATACATTGGATTTAGTGGCATATCATAAATAAAGGCATTTGGGCCTAACCAAACATTACCAATTACAAGATAAAGAGCGGCAGTAATTAAAAAAATTACAATCTTATTAGCTAAGTGTAATTCGTGCTTAGTCTCATACATTCTAACTAGTTCATAAACAGCAAGCATTGCCATTAAACCAATGACAATTTTAAATGGAATTAATAAGACGTCAAATAATATCAGTGGAATCATAATTAAGGAAACTATAATTCCGGTAATCGCTCTTTGTTTCATAAAATCTTCCTTTTTTAACTTGTTTTTATTATAACATATATCAATATATTTTGTTATCAAAATATATTTTTCGAAAAAAGAAAAGGCCAATATATGGCCTTAATCTCTCATTTTTCTTTAGCTTATTAGAACCAAAGTACTTTGTTAGAAACTAATAGTGTAATGATGTCAACTAACCATAACCAAGGTAAACCGATAACAATTAATAAAACCGCAACGATTACTCCTAATGTATTTTTATCATTACAACTCTTAATTAAACGATAAATAACCCAGACAACATCTAATACTGGTAAAGC
>JAAYXR010000145.1 GCA_012515785.1 Acholeplasmataceae bacterium
GGTCTTGACCTGCGGCTTAGTAATTGATGAAACTCTTTGGGATCAATTTGATGTGGTTCTTTAGCCACCTCAGAAAGTGGTGGTGTATTTAAATAATCGTGATGATTCTTAATTAAAAGACGTCCAAACTTTCGTGTGTCAACATATCTTAACGACATACCATTTGTGAAAGTGATTTTAACGTGTTCATGTTTTGATTTAGGATCTAATTCGTCTTTTAAAAAGAACCTGCCTTCCATTCTCATATGAGAAACAATCACGTAATTAGTTAATTTAAAGATTAAAAACTTACCGACTCTTTCAAGAGCGGTAATAATCTCGCCTTCTAAGTTAATTTTTTTACCGTCAGGCATAATGTTTTCATAGTAAACATCAACTTTTTTAATTTTTAAGTTTAGAATTTTTAACTCAAGCGTGCGCTTGACGGTTTCAACTTCAGGTAATTCTGGCATCTTCTTTCTCCTAAACTTCATACCATGATTTACCACTGGCTAAACTAACTGGTAAATCGACTAATAAATGAACTGCATTAGTCATTAATTTTGGTATGATATTATTCATTAGTTCAAGTTCATCCTCAGGAACTTCAAAGATTAATTCGTCATGAACTTGAAGTAAGATTTTTGATTTTAAATTGTTCCTAACAATATACTTATCTAAATCAATCATCGCTTTTTTTAATATATCAGCCGCACTACCTTGAATCGGTGCATTTAGTGCTAGTCTTTCACCAAATTTTCTTACCATATAAACTGGTGATTGTAGCTCCGGAAGATATCTTCTACGATTAAAGATAGTTTCGACATATCCCTTGTCTAAGCCATATTTCACGATATTAGACATATATTTAGAAACGTCTGGATAAATTTTTAAATAACTACTAATATACTTTTCCGCTTCCATGACACTAATCCCTAAATCTTCAGATAATCCCCAGTCACTAATACCATAAATGATCCCAAAATTAACTGCCTTAGCAGCTCTTCTTTGATCACTTGAAACTTCATTTGCATGAAAGATTTGTCTAGCAGTTTCCGCATGAATATCGATTCCTTTTTGGAAGGTTTCAATTAACTTTTGATCTTGTGAAATATGGGCTAAAACTCTTAATTCAATTTGTGAATAATCGGCGCTAATAAAGTAATTGTTTGGTTTTGAAGGAATAAACATTTTTCTAATTTCACGGCCTTCTCTAGTGCGGATTGGGATATTTTGTAAATTCGGTTCAATTGATGATAATCTTCCAGTAGCCGTTAAAGCTTGTTGGTAGATAGTATGTACCTTATTATCTTCGGTTAAGGCATCACTAATTCCATTAATATATGTTTGGAACAATTTTGAAACGCTGCGATATCGTAAAATTTTATTAATAATCGGATGATCATCGATTAATTTTAATAAGACATCTTGACTAGTTGAATATCCGGTTTTAGTCTTTTTACCGTGTGGTAAATTTAGTGTTTCAAAAAGAATATCTCCTAATTGTTTCGGACTATTGATATTAAATTCTAATCCCGCATCATCATAAATCGACTCTGTTAGTTCATCAATTTCTTTTGAAAGATCTAATCTTTGATTTTCTAATTCAACGGTATCAACTTTGATACCTTCAAATTCCATTTTCGCTAAAATTAATGAAAGTGGAATTTCAATCTCATTTAATAATGATAGTTGATTATATTCTTCTAACTCTTTTAAAGTTCTTTCTCTTAGTGTATGTATCGCTTTAGCTTTACTAGCAATATGTTCTTCATAAACACTTGCTGGTTCAGGTAGCCTTTTTTTAGCTCCTTTTAAATAAATTAATTCATCATATTTAACTAAATCACACTCAAAGGCAATCGCAATCCGTGCTAATTCTTCTTTTCCTAAGTTAGGGTTAATTAAGTATGAAGCGAGTAATAAATCATAAGTGAACCCTTTAACATTAATCCCATGATATTTTAACTTAACGGTTAACTCTTTAATATTAAAACCATATTTACTAACTGCTTCACTTTCTAAATAATCCAATAAAGAATCACTTTTAAATAACAATTCAGGTGAAATAAAATATGAATTAACGCCGTCACTTATTCCCAATCCCCAAATATCAGCTTGATGATAATTTTCCGTGCTTAATTCTAAATAAAAAGCCAAATTAGGTTTTAATATTTTTTGAACTTCACTTGAATTGTTTAATTTAACATATTTTGAAGTGGGAATTTCTTCAATACTTACTTCTTGTCTAATTAAATTTCTTGCAAGAGAATGAAGTTCATATTTTTGATAAAAGGTAATTAAATCGTTAAAATTACCTTCATTAAATTTAATTTCATTTAGGCCAAATGGAATTGGCACATGTTGATCAATTGTTACTAATACTTTTGATTTTATTGCTGCTTCATGGTTTTCACTAATTTTTTGACCAACGGAACCTTTAATATTTTGACTATTATCTAATAGGTTTTCTAAAGTATGATATTCATTTAATAACTTAATTGCCGTTTTAGGTCCGACTCCAGGAATTCCGGGAATATTATCACTCGGGTCGCCTGTTAAAGCTTTAAAATCAATCATTTGTTCGCAATCAAGATCAAATTCTTCTTTAATGGTAAGTGGTGTATAAACTGCCACATCGGACATGCCTTTTTTAATTAAATTTACCGTAACTTGATTACTAACTAGTTGTAGTAGGTCGCGGTCTGATGAAAAAATGTCAACTTGGTAATTACTATTAGTCCCAATCCGAGCTAGTGTACCAATAATGTCATCAGCTTCATATCCTGGTAAATTATAATGATGAAAACCAACGGTATCAAGATATTCATAAACTAATTCAAATTGCTCCGCAAGTTCTTCAGGCATTTCTTTTCTTCCAGCTTTATAATCTTCATACATTAAATGTCTTTTCGTTGGTCCTTTTGAGTCAAATGCAAACAAGATATGATCAAATTCTAATTCTTTAATTTTATCAACCATGTTAATAAAAGCGAAAAGGGCATTCGTGTAAATGCCAGTTGAGGTTTGCATTAATTTAGCCCCCGGATACGCAGTGGCATAGTAGGCTCTAAATATAATTGAATTTCCGTCGACTAAAATTAATTTTTTCATGTTTTATCTTTTCTCCTTACATATAATATAACATATTATAGAATCAACATTTTCCACACGAAATGTGGAAAAAAAAGACTCGATTTTTACGAGTCTTCTAATTCGTCTTCCACTAGGAGTGGATCTTTATATTTTTTCTCTTGATATCCAAAATCCCTAAAGGTTTTGGTTGGCGTCTCGCGCCCCATATAATCTTTTTTGCCACGTTTAAAGAAAAATAAGAAATAGGCCCCTAAAATGATAATGATAAGACATCCTGAAATAGTTAAATAAAAGACATAACTATATTTTTTCATCGAATGATGGTGTTGCGGGTAAATATTATGCTCATAAAGATAATCATCAAGTAAATCTTTCTTCTTAGAAAAGTTATCTTCATTAATTCCTAACTCCGTCATTCCTTCTTGAACTTTTTTCCCAACTCTTAATTCCGCATCGGTAATATTATAGGCAAAAGTATATTCATCAGTTTGAGTATATATTTTTTCATTGACTTCATCAATTACGGCATATACCTTATTAACCGTTATACTAATTGGATGTTTATTTTGAACTTCATCAACATAAATTAACGCTTGTCTCTCTGAATTAACCGCCACATACATTTGCAGATTACGAAATTGGTCAAAATCAATCGTTTTTCTTTCGTTGTTAGGAAGATTAAAAACTAATTCATATCTAACCCGATCATCAGGTTTAAAGCCTTCATATTGAGGATATAACATAATATAAAATGTATTTTTCATCTCTTTAGTCCGGTAAACTTCAAAAAAAGCTAAGATGAAATCATCATTTTCAACGACCATTGGCGGCATCGTTTTCATGTGATATCCTAATGAGCCGTAGAAAAAATAGAACCGTTCATACTCATCATTTGAATTGAGGGCCTGTTGGCCCTCATTTTTAAAGTATAATTGTTCTTGAAATTGTAAGGATAAACTCCCAGCAACTAATAATAATACGGTTGCGTAGATAATATAAACTACGCGCCAAACAACTTTCATTATGGTTGATATTCTCCGCTAAATAAGCCTAATTTATTAGTTTTAGCGTATAAAATCGCATCTTGAACCCATTGGTATAAATAACGATTACCCCAAACAAGTGAGTTTTTATAATCTCCTGATAAATCTTTAATTCCTGATGGCTCACCTAAACCTAATTTAACTAATTCATAGTTAAGTAGGCGCCAGTCTGGATTTTGAACTGTCCCCGCATTATACCAAACTACTCCTAAATTACGACTATAATTATCCTTAATTCCGGCCGACCGATCAGATTGAATATAAATCTGCGAAGCATTAGATAAAGCGTTTTTTGTGTATTCATAAGCTGCTTGAGCATATGGTTGACCTTCTTGTCCTGGCTTTTCGGTTTCTGGGGTATCAACCATTAAAAATCTTAACCGGCTATTAGCGTTATATGGACCTGGATCTCTTGGATCAAGTGATTCAAAATAAACAGTATCACCATCAGCCGCCGTAATATATCTAACTAAAGTCATCCCATAATTAGGGAATATCTCGTCTAATAATTCAAATGTCGGATGATCTAGGATATGATATGGATGATTATTAATTACTTCAGTAAACGTTGGAATATAACCGGCCCATTCATCAATGTTAAAGTTACGACTTCCTTTAGTTATATGTTCTCTTCTAATAAAGATTTCATCAGCGAAAGTAAATGAGGTATTACCGATATTATAAATAGCGTCAATATATGTATTATTTGATTTTTTTCTTAATTGAATGGTATCATTTCCATCAAAAATTAAATTTTCTGATACTAAATGAGCTTTAGATTTAATCTCATCTAAACTTGTATCTGATGCGATAAAGTAAGTTTTCTTAGCCGCAAGAGTTGCAGTTAAATCAATGCGATATGTTTCCCAAAGTGATCCGTTTTCAAAAATTGAAATATAATAATCACTTAAATCAATCGCGACATCTAGTGGGTTATATAATTCTAAACCATTATTACCTGGAGAAGCTTCAATACTTTTAGAAATAAATAATTGTTTTTCTTGATTAATATCATCATTAATATTAATTAACATCGCAATCGTTGTTCCTTTCGAAACGATTTGTCCAGTAGAAAAACCAACATATTCACTAAATGTATCCATTTCTTTACTATTATCAGTAACTTCATGGTATTGAACTTTTAACTCTTTTCTTCTAATATAATCGTCAATTTGAGGGATAGTATAACCGGTTAAATCTTTTAGCTTAACTTGACTACCATTGTATAAATATCTAATTTGACCTGTAGTATATTCATCACCAGCTTGGGCTCCAAAATATCCTAACCCAAAATCTGGATCTCCAGTTGTTTGTGGAACGCCGATAATGTTATCTTTGGAAACTCCAGCATCGATAAAAAACTGTTCAATTAAATCAACATCCATTTTGGTAAGATCTGGTAGTTTTCTTGTTGCAATACTAACCACAATTTGACTTTCAACACTGACTTCTTCTAAAGCTTCAAAATCATTATATTTAACAAATCTACCTCTAAAGATAGTAACATTAAAAACTTCAACTATTTTAATATTAGTAAAACCTAACGTATTTAATTCGTTTCTAATTTCAGTTTCATTTTTTCCAGTTAAATCCGGAAGTGATGCCACTGATCTTTTAACGATAGTAAGAGTTGCAGTCATTTGCGGAATTGGTTTATATTCTGAACTACCAATAAATTTAGCAATAACTTCATATTCTCCAACTTCAACTTGGTTATTATTTTCATATGAAACCGAAACACCTTCAGGAAGGGCTCCATTAATTTCTAATGATTTTGCTGTCCCATCATATTCGAAAGATTTACTTTCAAAAGTAATTTGAGACATATCATATTCCTTTTTCTCACAACCAACTATTATTAAAGCAAATAAGATGGTGAATATAATAATAAATATGTTTTTTTTCATTTTATTCTTCACTTTCTTTCTTTTTACCTTTTTGAGTTTTTACTAAGAAATAAATTCCTACTGCTAAAGCGAAAATAACAATCGCACCCGCATTAATAACTAATAAAATAGTTCCTAATGTTGGACCATTTTCAACAACAACTCTTAATGTTCTAGTTGGTGAAACGTTGCCTGATGAATCTTTAGCATCTAACATAATAGCAAATTCACCATTTTTAGCATCTTCAAAGTTAGTTAAATAATACATAACGATACCATTATTAGTATCTAGGCCTAAATCTTCATGAATTTGAAATAAGTTTTGAATCTTTTTATCAGCAATAACAATCGTAATAACTTTATCAACTAAAATATTTTTTTCATTGTCACTTCTAAATGCGATAACTCTGACATCATATGTTCCGTCTTTTAAAACATAATTATACGCTTTAGCGGCTTCTGCTAATTCATCAGCAGTAAATCTATTTTTATATTTTTCTAAGTCATGATATGACATTTGTACTTTTTCAAAGATTTTGGTATCACTAATAACGATTTTTAAGACTGATTTACTTTCATCAAAATTATCGCTAATACCAATAGTATTTAACATTTCAATTAAGTTAATTCGATCATTAATCCGATAATGTTTATTAGCAAAATCAATATAAATTGGAGCTTTATCATCAACGACTACCATCGTAATAACTTTAGTTTGTTTATTCCCAGCTCTATCGATTACTTCAAAAGTAATTACATATTCACTATCTTTTTGATCTAAGCGAACATTTTCGATTCCTTTAAAGAAACTTCTAATAGCTTTAATCTTTCCATCATCATCAACATATGTTATATCGATTTTGCCGTCAACATTATCATAAACACGGAAACGTTGCATAAACATTTCAAGTGAATCATCAGCTAGTTTTCTGCCAGCTTCATCATCCATATTGTGATATGGCCAATGTAATTTGCCATCAATTAATTCATCATCAATTCGATAGGTAATAATTTCTGGAGCAGTAACATCCGCTTCAATAACTTTGAATTGAAGCGTTGTTTGTTTGATGTCACGGTTTCGATCAAAAACATATTTTCTCGAATATCTAATAGAAATATCATATGTACCAATTTTAGTGACATCAAAACCACGTCTAATAATATAATCATTGGTGATATCAACTACGGTTAAGTTATCAGTAACTTTAAAGTATTTAGTGAAATCAGGTTCTTCTGAATTTACAACAATCTCTAAAGGTAAGTCTTCATTAACTTCAATTAACACGTTACCAATCGTATTAACAATAAATAATCTAATGTCACCAAAATAAGTTGGATTTCCTTTTGAATCTTCGGCAAGAATTGAAATTGTAAATTCTTCGCCATATTGGTTTAATCTAACATTTTCAATTCCTTCAAACATACTTTCAGTTGGGGCAATATAACCCTCTACGGCATCCCAAATAAAGAACCTATCCATTAAACTAATCATTGATTCTTGAGAGTCCCAAGGAGTTCTACCAAACTCATCTTCCATATGTAGTGGTTTTTTAACGGTGATTATTGGACCTTCAGCATCAACTTCAATAACCTTAACGGCTAAAGTTTTAGAAACTGTATTGGCACCAACAGTTACCGTTGCAGTGATTGTATAATCCCCAATAATGCTAATATTAAAACCGCCCAAATTAATCTCAGAATCTTTAAGTTCATGAGTCGCACTTCCTAATTTTACGATGAAATGCTTTTTAAAATTGGGAGCTTCAGTATTAACTAAAAAAGATGTTGGCAGTTTTTCATCAATGGTAATCGATAAATCGCCCGCTGTCGCTTGGGCCTTAACTTTAACATCATTTTTAACTCCGATTATAAATAGTGTAAATAAAAACACAAAGAAAACATATATTTTTTTCATGTAATCCCTCATTTCACAACATTATGCAATTATATTTTATCATGGATATATTGTTTTTTCAATATTTTCATATAAATACGTTGTTATTTATATGAA
>JAAYXR010000021.1 GCA_012515785.1 Acholeplasmataceae bacterium
AACCAATAACATCATGTTTTCATAATCCAAGAACGTAGTAAGTTCAGTAAGTAATAACTCATTTATGCCAAATTCGATTTCTTTTCTGATTAATTCTTCGATTGTACTACCTTTAGATAGTGCTTTAATTGTTTCTGTGGTAAAATTAGACATGAGAGAGCCTCCTTTAGCTTAAGTGTTGTAACTTTGTTCTAAAAGATTGGCGCTCTTTTTGCTAGCCTAGTTTACACAAAATATTTTACACTATCACTGAACATAGTGTAAAATATGTTGTGTAAACTCAGGCTAGTAAAAAGAGAGCCTTTCATTTAGAATTAAGTTACGACACTAAATCTAAAGGAGAAGCTCTCATGTCTAATTTTAACACAGAAATTTTTAAATCACTATCACAAGGTATATCAATTGAAGAAATTATTCGTTTAGAAATAGAAGAAGTTGTAAATCAATTACTTTTAAACGAATTAACCATTTTCTTGGATTATGAAAAACACGATGTTATTGGGTATAACTCTGGCAACTCTAGAAATGGCTTTTATTCAAGAAAGCTACTCACTAAATATGGCGAGATTAGTATCAAAATGCCTCGTGATAGAAATGGGGAGTTTAAACAACAGACTGTTCCTGCTTATGATCGTAGAACGGATTCCTTAGAAACCACTGTTTTACAGCTGTATTCACGTGGTGTCACTACATCGGAAATCGCCGATCTTATCGAAAAAATGTATGGCCATGCTTATACTAAACAGACAATTTCTAATATCACAAAAGCAGTAGAAGTTAATGTTGATGCTTTTCACAACAGGAAATTTAATAAACGTTATGTGGCTTTATACTGTGATGCTACAATGCTTAATGTAAGACGTGATACCGTAGCGCGAGAAGCTTTACATATCATTATAGGTATCACGGAAGAAGGACATAAAGACGTGTTAGATTATAGATTATATCCTCATGAAGCAGCCTCTAACTATACAGATATGTTACAAGATCTTTACGAGCGCGGACTTGAGGAGGTGTTGATTATAATCTCTGATGGGTTAACTGGTATCAAAGAAGCATGTCTCAAAGTCTACCCTAAAGCTGACCATCAAACATGTTGGGTTCATATTCAAAGAAATATCGCTAAACTTGTAAGAGCGACAGACAGAAAAGAAATTATGAATGCTGTAAAACCTTTATATCAATCTCAAAATTTAGAATCAGCGAATTCTGAATTTAATAATTTGAAAGATACAATAGGTAAAAAATACCCTAAAGTTATCAAGCTTCTAGAAACTAATGAAAGCCTATTTTCATTTTATAAATACCCAATGCAAATTAGAAGAAGCATATACACAACTAATTTAGTAGAAGGCTTAAACAAACAACTCAAAAGACAAACTAAGAAAAAAGAACAGTTTCCAAACGAAGAATCCCTTGAGCGTTTTGTATGTAATTATTTTTTAGACTATAATGCAAGACTAGGCACAAGAGTTCATATAGGCTTTGGAGAAGTGACTATGGAACTCAATGAATTATTTAATGATCGATATAAAAAGAACTAACGAACAACAATTGTTGTAATTAATCTAAAGAAGTTTACACATAATTATTGACACTACCATCACTTTATATTCTTTAATAAATCTTAGCAGTTCTGAACTTGAAAAGTCATCATTAAATATTTTTAATTGTAATATTCTTAGCAGGACTACTGATAAGTAACAAATTAAAAAGTGTCCGTAAATAGAATCCTATTTTTGAAGATAAACAGGTCTTGCATCTAAATCTGATTTCATGACTCTAAAGGATTCTTCGATTCGCCATAAATTATGATAAGTATT
>JAAYXR010000146.1 GCA_012515785.1 Acholeplasmataceae bacterium
CAATTGGAACATATTCAAATATTGGGTTCCATTTAGTTAGTAAAACATTTTGCCATAATCTAGCAACTCTTCCGTTGCCATCCACAAATGGATGGATAAAAAGAAGTTCATAATGAAATATACAAGACTTGATTAAGATTGGTGTTTCTTGATCATTTTTTAACCAATTAAATAAATCTTTCATTAATTTGGGAACTAGTTCTTCTGTTGGAGCAAAAAAGATTGGGATATTATTTTTAAAGACACCAACACCTTGTGTTCGGTAATTTCCTGCATTATCGTCAATTACATCTAGTATCATTTTATGAGCCTTTAAAAGATCTGCTTCTTTATATCCATCAAATGACTGAATCATTTGATAGGCTTTATAAGCATTTTTAACTTCTTGAATTTCATGTTTTGGGCCGATTACTATTTTTCCGGCTATCACATCAAATACTTGATCAACCGATAAAGAATTAGCTTCAATCGCTAATGATGAGTGAATGGATTTTATTTTGTTGTTTTTTCTTAAAACTGGCATTCTTTTTAATGACTCATATTTATTTATCATTCCAATTTTTTCAGTAATAGAAATTGATAATACCAACATTTTATTAGAAACAACAAACGATGGTTTGTACACTAGTAATCACCTCTTTATTCTATTCCTATTTTATCAAATGATATCCTTAAACACAATATATCTTGCTTAAATCATACTTAATATCTTGCTTAATGAATAAAAAATGGCTGTCTTTTTATGACAACCACTTTTGATTGCTTTTTTGATTTGCAACTAATATCAGTTGCATTTTGTGATTATTTATTAATCTTTTTTTAATAATTGATTGTATGCCAAACAATTCCTTGTCCGCAGATTTCTTTAAATGCTTCGGCACATTTATTAAAAGTTTTTTCGGGATAGGCGTTATTTCCTGTTGATGTTTTAACTCGGCCATCACTATATTCGATAGTTAACACCCAACCACCACCATCATCAATTAAATCATCTGGTTTATATTTATCCTTTATTTCAAATAATCCATATGTATATAGTTTATTAATTAAAATCGTCTCTTCTTCATCGGTAAAGGTTTTAAATAATGTTGTTTTTTCTACATATATTTCACTTGAATCTGGTTTTGGTCCATAGGTAATCTTATTAATAATATTTTTTTTAAAATCAAATACATATGTCGTTGATATACCGCCCATATAATCGGTTGTTTTAAAGGATAGTTTCTCAATCGGGGTTTCTTTATATTCTTTAATCCGATTACAACCACCTAATAATAAAACAAATAAAATAATTATGATAAATTTCCTTTTCATACTTCAACTAAGACCCCAATGAAAATTGGTAGATTGGTTTGATTATCTAAAATCATATAAACAAATGGTCGATTTAAATTAATGTAAATTTCTTTTTGATAGCTAGTACCAACCATTCCAACTTTGGTAACGGCAGCTGCCTTAGTTCCTTTTTCGTCAAGTGAAATAAATGTCTTATGTAAAACACTACCAATATAGATGTTCCCATATGAAGATGAACCCATCTTAGAAAAATCAGCTGCACCTGGATTAAAGGCATCAGCCATACCTAAATTAATTAATATGTTATTTAACATTATGTCATATTCATAAGTAAACTTTGGTGTGGTTGCGACTACTTTTTCTTTCATTTGATTGTTTAAAGTATTAGTTAAAGATTCTATCGTTAAAGAATTAACATAATCATAGATATTAACCCCTTCATTAGGAAGTAAGGCCGCAAAACTATATTTATTATCTTTATAAGGCCTTATAAAACCTTGAGCGGATCCGTCTTTAATATAGATTGACTCATTAGAACTCATCATTGTCGCTGGTTGCGCTTCTCCTTTGATGCTATTAAAGATTCCATCTTTAACTCTATCTGGTACAAACGGAACTTCCCATTCTGAATCAAAGACAATCGCATTCATCAAAAACATAACATCTAATGGACCGATATCATCAATAATTTTTTTAATCATTCCATCAGTATTTTTATCAACCCAAGTATTCATATCATCAACTGTCGTTTGATCAAATTTCGACTTATACATCTCAGCATTATAATAATTAGCATTCGTTTGTAAGAAATCTTTGTTGACATCGATACCAGTATTACGATACCAAATTGAATTAGCAATCTCAAGCTTATATTTGTTTCCACTAGGAAGTGAATTAACATATGTATGAAGATACTCATTTAACTCTTCAATTGTAAGTCCACCGCCCAATACATTTTCCATTTCCGCTTTAGTTTTCGCATCAGCTCCGTTCGCTGTCATTGCTAAAGCTAATAGAATTGAAAGTGGAGAAACTAACATGTTTTTATCTTGACTTGATTTAACACTTTCTTTAAAAATATCTAAAGTAAACTTAATATGAGAATTAGCAAAATTTTCATCAGCTGGTCTTTCTAGAACTTTTTGGGTCGTGATTTTTTTCGTTAATTCTTCTGACTTAATCTCTTTAGCGCATCCAAAAAGCGTATAAATAATTCCTAATAGTAACACTAATCCAATTAATAATCTAAAAGTTTTCTTCATTTTCAACTCCTCCTTACAATCTTTCGTGTCTTCATTTTAATTATACAAATAATTAAATTAAAAATGTAAGTTCGCTCGTAACTTACATTTTTTTCGTCTTATGTTGCAAATATTA
>JAAYXR010000172.1 GCA_012515785.1 Acholeplasmataceae bacterium
CGGGATGCATATTGCCGGCAGTTAGAGCAAATTCACTTATCATGTCGCAGTCGCAGACTTGTCTTTTTACCTCTAACTGTGTCGCTGTCACTTGACGTAGCGCTGCTACGCCTGCGTTCACGCTCCTTGCCAGAGACAATAATCCTGCGCTGCTTGATGCGCCACGATTGCGTAATTTGCTCTAAAGGATGACGGCGTTGATACCGTGATGGCCGGATACAAATCGGGCTTTAGGTCCTGAACACATTGAGCGCAGCCGCCCGGCACCCAAAGCGCCGGGCGGCTATATGTCTCGCTTGCCGGTTGCTGCAACAGCCCTTTTTCTTACATTTTCCCTGTCTTGTCAGATGATAGCTGTCAAGCTTTCTACTCGGCGGTCCAGACGGAGAAAGGCCGGGCGATGACTTCGCTGACATAACAAACGCCTTTGCCCAGACGCATGATAGAGGCAGGGCACTCCATGCTGATGGGGCCGTATAATTCGAGGCGGGAGATCATGCGCTGCCAGGTGTCGCCGCAGGGGTTGGTGGTAATGCTGTGCATTTCAAAACGCTCACGCGCATTGACGATATCGCGCGGACCAATGGTGACAGCCCTTGGCGGGACGGCCCAAACGTCGCCGGATGCGCCCATCGGCGCAAACAATGAGTTCTCAGCAACTGTAAGCGGTGTTTGAGTCGTGAGGCGGGAGCCAAGCTTGCAAAACTCCTCCAAACTATCCGCATAAAACTCCGGCGCGCCAGG
Source organism: Acholeplasmataceae bacterium (assembly GCA_012515785.1). GTDB lineage: Bacteria > Bacillota_I > Bacilli_A > Acholeplasmatales > Acholeplasmataceae > DUQW01. The sequence goes on from JAAYXR010000172.1 coordinate 745, forward strand.
ATCGATAAACGCGGTGTGGCCGGGCCAGCCGGTTGCGGAATAGACCACGTCCGCGCCGCCTCCGCCAACTTCTTCAATCAGGGAGGAGTACACATTGTCGCCTTTGTTTTCGTTGGTGAACACGTGCCAATGCTCTACGTCGGGGCGTAAATCAGGATCGATTTTGCCATAGAAGTGCTTGCGGAACGAGTAGCCAAGGCCGGCGCCGTATGTCAGAGGAGCCACGTTGCCGTCCTCATCTGCCCATTCGTCCATGGCAAAGGCATGGACATTGCGGCAGCTGACGCGATAGCGGTTCAGCATTTCGGCGATGGCCTGGTAAGCGTCGGGCCATTGATTGGGGAAGATCATCGTCAGGGGGGTATCGTTGACATCGCTGAGATAGATGCGGTGGAATACATCCTGCACCATGATCAGGACGGGGTTATGCACGATACGCACGCTGTAACCGTTTTCGTTCGTGTACTCCATCTCTTCGCGCGGAATAGTACGAGCGCGCTCCAAAACCTCAGGGTCGTATTTGGGTAACCAAGGGGCGGGCTTGAACTGAAACTCCTTGTTGCTCATTGTGATACCAGCCTTTCTTTTTAATATTCAACCATTCCTAAAGAATGGATGATTGCGGTTAGCTTCTTGACGCATGCCTTCCATGCGCTTGACAGCGGTTCATGATGTTGCCTTGGGCCATGCCGATGGATCGAGCACATTGGCAGGGGTGTCGTGAAATTGCTCACGGATTTCTGACATTTGCGCGGCTGTGAGCATGTGCGCGCTTTCCAACAGCTGCACATTCTGGCGCACTTGTTCCGGATTCTCGCTGCCCAGTACAAGGCTGGTTACGCCAGGCAGAGACAGCGCGTAGCTTAATGCAAGCGCTGCCGGTGAAAGACGGTATGTTTCACACAACGCGCGAAACTTCTGTAGCGTGGGCTTGGCAAACTGCATGGCAGGCTCTAACTTTTCAGCATCCATGAAGATCAGCCCCTGCAGATAGACACTCCTCACAAAGATCATCATCCCGGATTTTCTTAATTGATCGAAGCCGCCGTTATCTATCTGCCTCCAATCAAAGAGGTTGACCGGAATCTGCGTTGCATCAAATCCGGAGGCTGCGATTTCGCCATAATCATGAAAAGAATATGCTGATAAGCCGATGAAGCGCACATCGCCATTGTCCTTCAGCTCCTGCATGGCAGCCAGGACTTCATCTGGTTGACGAAGGTATTCGTCAAAATGATGCAGCATCAGCAGATCGAGCTGCGGCATGCCCA
>JAAYXR010000147.1 GCA_012515785.1 Acholeplasmataceae bacterium
CTTTAATTTATTAAAAAATAAAAAACCTCAACATTTATTAGTTGAGGCTTTACAATTATTTAATGTGTTTTTAAAATTATGAATAAACCAAAATATTTCCTATCCAAATAATATGTGCAAATAAAGTGATAACTGAGGCTACTAATAGTATCCAGTTAATTACTTTATCTTTTTCTAGATATTTTAAAGAAATATATACTCCGTAGACTGGTGCTAGGATAAATAAAATCATAATCAATTGTAGTGCTGCGACTCTAAGTTGACCTGAATTAATAGTTTCACTAATAGCAAAGATAGCTACAAATAAAGAAAATGCTACCATAATTAATCCAAAAATACTTTTCTTTTTTATTTCCTTGTTACATAAACATTTTTCTTTTTCATCACATTTTTCAAATTCTTTGACTTCTTTCATTTTTATCACCCTTTAATTCTTATATTTTTAATATACTTTCCATAATAACTAATATTATCTTAATTCGTATAAATGATAAGCTCTAGTATAAGCTTCATTTCCATCTTCATCAATTAGAGTTAATCTAACATAAGGATTTTTGCACTCGTTTTTTGTTGATCGTCTGATATAATTGCTAAGATCAAAACTCGCTTCTGTGATATTACTACCAATCACATCTTGCGTATATCTTCTTTCAGTAGTTAACATAATTCTTGTAACGGGACTACATTTAATTGTGATAACTCCGTCTTCAATAAATAACTCTTCAATTAGTGGCTTTGTTGATGAATAGAAGTCTCCTTCTTTTAAAGCGTTAAAAACATCATCGTATTTTAATTTTTTCGCTTTAACCATCACAAACCCGCCAAAACAAGTCGCTTGGTAATGCGCGTCATCGCAAGCAATCGGAAAAACATTTTCCCCGACTCTTAATAAGTCCTCCATTGGTTTAATTGAATCAATAAATCCCCCCTGCACACAACCATTATTAAACCATTCAACACCCCATAAACCTTTTAAGTCAATATAATCACTATAATCTTGAAGTGACCACACAGGATGATTATAAGTTACCAATAAGTTTTCTTCATTAGAAATTTTAATGACTTCATTAATATTATCAATTTGATATTCTTTAACAAATGAATGCTTTTCTTGATTATCACTAATATAGTCAAATGAATGACCTAACCACATATTCTTTTTGTTAAAAGCTCGGTAATAATCTTTATCGGGATCACCTGATAAAAGATTAAAGTGATAAGTTTTTTGAAATTCAAAATCAAAGCCCCAATACTGATTAATACTAATTTCAGTTGCCGTCATTGCCAAAAAATTATCATCAGTTAAATAGTTATGGGGAACCATAACTTCGTGATCGGAAAAAGCGACAATAGAATATCCTTCATTTACATATAATCTTTTAACTTCTTGCGGTGTTAAAACACCATCGCTGATGGTGGTATGCATATGAAGATTCGCTTTATAAAATTCGCCTTCCTTAGGTAGTAAATATTTTCTCATTATTTGATTTTATAAATATAATTATCTTTTCTTTTGGCTGGTTGTGGTAAAGGCATATCAGCATATCCTAATATTAAATTACCAACTCCACGATATTTTTCATGATCAATTCCCATTTCAGCTAACATTTTTTGAACATACGGATGCTCAACCATTTCTTTAGCACGATGAATCCAGCATGAACCAAGTCCAATTGAATGAGCCGCTAACATCATATTACCGATTACTAAGCTAGCATCTTCAACTCCAGTATTTCTTTCCTTATCAGTTAATACCATAATTACTGTTGGGGCTCCAAAGAATGGATCCATCTCACGCCCCATAACTTGAGCATTAATTTTCGATAATTCTTTAATAATTTTCTTATTTTGAATTGATATAATAATTGGTGCTTGCGCCCCTCGACCACTAGCGGCATAAGTGCCCGCTTTTAAAATTAAATCTAAATCTTCTTCTTTAACTTGAGTATCTTTAAATTTTCTAATACTTCTTCGTTCTAAAATTGATTTGATTGTTTCATTCATTACTTATCTCTCCTTTTTAAATTTTCTTGTAAAATTAACACCATTTCTCTTAAACTCTTAGCTGCAACGATCGTACTAACTCCAGTTGGATCTAAGTTTGGTGCAAGTTCAACTAAATCAGCACCAACAAGATGGTTTAATTTTTTAAACTGGCTAAAGGCCCACAATAATTCTTTATAAGTAATTCCACCTGGTTCTGGAGTACCAGTACCAGGAAAAACACTTGGATCTAAAACATCTAAGTCAATGGTAATATAGACGGGAACATCTTTTAATTTTTCAATCACCTTATCAAGTCCATCTAAATTATATTTTTGTTGGAAAACATGTCCTTCTTTAACCCACTTGAATTCTTCTTCATCGCCACTACGAATTCCAAATTGATAAATTTTACCATCTCCTAAAAACTCATGAGCATGTCTCATAAATGTTGCATGAGAATATTTCATTCCTAGAAACTCCACTCTTAAATCCGTATGAGCATCCAAATGAATGACATGTAAATTAGGATATTTTTCAGATAACGCCTTAATTACTGGATAAGTTGATAAGTGCTCACCACCAACCATCATTGGCACTTTATTATCTTTTAATAGTTTTTTAGTTGTCTTATAGATGATATCTAGTGATTTTTTAACATCACCCATTGGTAATTCTAAATCACCAATATCACAAGTTTTAAAACTTTTTAAGTTTAAATCTTGATACGGACTATACCACTCAATTCCAATTGATTCAACTCTAATCGCATTACCGGCAAATCTCGTTCCCGGACGATATGAGGTGGTAGTATCTAGTGGCACACTAAAAATAACGACATCACTTTCTTGATACTTGGCGTTACAACTTTGAAATGATAAATCTACTTTTTTCATATTAATCTTCCTCTGGGCCAGATTTTTCTAAATCAACTACTTTAATTAAATATCCATCTGAATCACTTAAAATGGTTGAACCGCTGGCACGGTATTGAAGTAAATCACTAATAATTTCTTCAGTAATTACTTCTCCTGGTATGACAATTGGTATTCCCGGAGGGTATACCATAATTGATTCAGCAGCTACTTCGTTAGCTGCCTCTTCTAGTGGCACATATTTTTTATACCCGTGATAAGCTTCACGTGGTCTCATATAATAAATTGGTTCATTATAGGTTAGTTTTTGATGAATTGGTTCGCGATTTTCTTTTAAATGTTTTTCTGAAATCTTACGTAAAGCCTCGGTAAATCCTTTTAAATCATCAACTGTTGTTCCGATTGTCAAAACCGCTAAAATTAAATGAGTCTCGGCAAGTTCGAGTTGAATATTATATTCATCTCTTAATTCATTATAAGCTTCAAAACCGGTAATCCCTAAATCTGAGACCTTGACGATAATCCTTGATTTATCAGCTCCAAACTCTCCTTTTTTCAAAAAATAATCTTCGGTAATGGCTTCAATACCCGGTATTTGGTTGATTTTGTCGCGCGCCGTTTTAGTCATTTCAACTAACTTATTTAACTTTTTCGGACCTTCGAAATACATATGTTTTCTTGCGACATCTAAACTAGCCATTAAAATTCCACTTGGTGAAGTTGAATTTAGAATGTTTAATGTTGCCTCTAACCGGTTGTGATCAACTCGTGGTCCCTTAGTTAAAATCACGGAACTTTGAGTAAATGATCCAATCGTTTTATGAGTGGAAACAACCGATAAATCAGCTCCCGCTTCAATGGCCCCGAGTGGTAGTTTATCAGAAAAATAAAAATGTCCGCCGTGGGCTTCATCAACAATGACTTTCATTTCATGTTCATGAGCTAATTTTACGATTTCTCGCATATCACTAACAACACCAAAGTAAGTTGGATTAATTAAAAAGACTGCTTTAGCATCAGGATTATCATTAATCGCTTCCCTAACTGTCTCAACTGAGACACCATTAGCAATTCCTAAACTATTATCAATATTCGGTTTCATAAAGACTGGAATCGCACCACTTAATATTAATCCGTTAATAATTGATTTATGGACATTTCTTGGTAGTAATATTTTATGATTAGCACGGCATACTGACATAATTACCGCTAAGATTCCTTGGGTTGTTCCATTCGTTAAAAAATATGCCTGATCGGCGCCAAAAGCTTCAGCCATCAAATCTTGAGCCTCTTTAATAACTCCTTTCGGTTTAGACAAATTATCTAAACCCTTAGGTGCATTAGCATCAAGTTTAAAAATATTAGGTCCAGTATATTCTAATAATTCATTATTTAATCTTCCTAGTTTATGACCAGGAACATCAAGTGAAATTGGTTTTGATTCAGTATATTCTTTTAACTTATCAAAATATGGGGTTTTTAATTGTCGTTCATCTTTTTTATTCATTTTGAGACGCTTTCTAACTCTTTTGCAATTTGAGCTGCCACTTTGGCGTTATTATAAACTAAAGCTAAGTTAGCTTCTAAACTCTTACCTTCAGTTAATTCTTTAACTTTAGCTAGTAAAAATGGTGTTGTTTCTTTTCCAGAAATTCCTTTTTCGGCTGCTTCTACTAAAGCGTCATTAATAATTTTATTAATCATTTTTTCATCTAAACTATCTTTTTCTGGAATTGGGTTTGCGACTACAACCCCACCATCAATTAATTTCCATTTTGCATCTAATAAGGCCGCAACTTCTTTGGCTGAATCTAACCTATGAGTTACATTAAATTCACTTGATTTTGTAAAGAAAGCCGGAAGTTTACTAGTTTTATAACCAATAACTTCGACCCCTTTAGTTTCTAAGTATTCTAAAGTAAGACCTAAATCTAAAATTGATTTAGCTCCCGCACATACTACGGCAACATTTAAACTAGCTAATTCTTCTAAGTCACGAGAAATATCAAAGGTGTTTTCACCATTACGATGAACCCCGCCAATTCCGCCGGTGGCAAACACTTTAATTCCTGCCAAATTAGCAACAATCATCGTTCCTGATACTGTGGTTGCCCCGGTTAGTTTTTTAGAAACGCAATAACCAAAGTCTCTTTTACTAACTTTTAAGACATTTGGTGCTTGCGATAAATATAATAATTCATCATTATCTAGTCCAACTTTAATCACTCCGTTAATAATTGCGATAGTAGCTGGAATTGCCCCTTCATCGCGAATGATTTTTTCAACTTTTTGCGCCATTGCATAATTCTCTGGATAAGGCATACCATGAGAAATAATCGTTGACTCTAAGGCAACGACCCCTTTGCCTTCATTAATCGCCTTTAATACTTCTTTTTTAATTTCTAATTTCATGATTTTCAACCACTCTTTCAATTAATTCTCGATTTAAATTCGGATTATTTGATTTATTACTTTCTAAGGTAATTTTCGCTAATGCATTGCCATAAACTAACTCTTGTTTATTCAACGCTTTCGCGTAAATTACTCCTGAATAAAACGCATCGCCAGCTCCTGTCGTATTAATAATATTAACTGGATATGGCAACTTATGATGAATTTGATTATTTTTATATAAATAACTACCATTACCGCCATCAGTAACATAAACTTCTTTAACGCCTTGACTAGCTAAATCTTTCATCATTGATTCGATATCCTTATGATTTTTCGTATCTGTTAAAGCTAAAGCCTCTAATTTATTACATTTAATGGCCGTAAACTTGGATAAAAACGGCTTTAATCTTAAAACTTTATTAACTGAGATTGATTCCGCATAAATTGGTTTATCGCAATAATTGGCAATATATTCTAATGTTTCAGAACATAAATTAGAATCAATTACGACTAAATCATACAGTTTAAAGTTGACATATTTTTGAATAAATGATTTGTTTAATTCATCAGTGGCTTTCATATCGTTAATCCCAATTTCCAAATCATGGTTTTGATCAAAGACTGCTAAGTAAATTGAAGTTGGATATTTTTTAGATTTACCATAAATTAAATTAAGATTTAAACTTTTTAAATACTTAATCGCTACCTCAGCATAATGATCATTTCCTAAAATTGTTAAAAAAGAAACATCTAAATCAAGTCTTGCTAAATTTTCAGCAATATTTTTCGCAACCCCACCAATTGATATTTCGATATTCCCAATATTAGAATCTTTTCTAACTATTTCATTAATTGATGTGGCGTTAATGTCGATATTGGTTCCACCAATAACTAATATTTTCATATACATCCCTCAATGAATATTATATCATTTTTATGATGATAATTATTTGAAGATTTGACTCATTTGACATTGTCACATTAAAAAGAGCTAAAAACTAGCCCTTTTAAAATATATCAAGATTTTTTATTCATCAATAAAAACGTCTAATCGCTTCGTTTTATCAGAATGGAATAAAGTAATGTTTAGTGTATCAGCTACTACTAAACCTAAACTAACATTACGCTCAACTGTAGTAATGACTTGTTGTTTGATTGGTCCACCAAAGACGACACCAAAAATGCATCTTGATGTTTCATGATAGGTATCATGATTCCCCCTAGCGACATATAAACTAGCATTATTGGAAAAATGATATCTTTCACTCGGTGTGATAACTAAATCAATTCCCGCTCCGCGCCATACTCCTGAAGTAATTAATTCATTTCGGGTAAGAACTTGCATAACATAATTTTCTTTTTCCAATTCTGTTTTTATTGCCAATAATTCACTTTGAGTTGGTTTATTACCTAAAAAAGTAATTCCCACATTCAAACTACTACCAAAGGCAACTACGGTAGTATTACTTTTAGGAGATTCGCCTATATCTAAATATTCTAGTTTATATGATGAATTAAGGCTTTCAAATTTCGACTTTAAGTCGCTAAATTTCGACATTGTATATGGTGATATCAACCCTGATTCACTACCATATGGTGTCATCCCATGATCGGTCGTGATTACGAAAACCGTTTTTTCATATATTCCTTTGGCTTTATACGCTAAAACTAGTTCTTCTATTTTAGCGTCAATTACGCTTAACGCATTAATTACATTATCAATTCTTCCGGCTTCAGTACTAGCCCTTGGTATGCCATAAGTTTCATCTTGACTATTATGACCGATACCATCAATATCATCAACATATATCGTTAATAATTGTGGGACAAAATTTAGTTGTTGTATCCGTCCACTATTATTAAACTCTTCACCTTTCACTAATTTTATCGCTTGATCAAATCTTACGGTTGCATCAGGAACTACACCAGTTGGCGCTCCTACATATAAAGCACGTAAATTATCTTGAGATAAAACATTATCGGCAATAAAATGTCTGACTGAAGCCACCGTTAAATTAGCTGCTAACGCCTTTTCATAAAAGGTTTTTGCATCATTTTCTCGTCCTTGAAGAATAACTTTATTTTGAGTAACATCAAAATATTTATATACATTATGCGTTCTTTCACTAGTGGCAGCGGAAACAATCATCGCTTGAACCGGACCAGTAATTGATGGATATACCGTTTCTAGGTTAGTAAATGAAGTTCCTAAACCAACATATTTTTGTAAATTAGGAATCTTTTCGCGTCGCACCGCTTCATCATAATAATATTGAGCGAAACCATCAATGTTAATATAAACTGCATAATAATCTTCTGGTGGTGATGGTAAATCAGCTAACTCAATCGTAACTTGTTTACTTTCATTCATATAAAAGGAAATAGTATTATCAACTATTTCATCACTTTTTTCAATTTGATTGATTTTCAGTGAAATTAATTCTTTTCCTGATGGTACACTAATCGTTAACACCACCAAAAATCCCGCCAAAATTCGGGAATTATCTACTTGATTACTTTGAATTTCATTAGGTATATCTAATTGATAATAAATAATTTCAGGTTCCGTCGATTTATCAATTAATTCTAAAACCAAATTCACATCTTCTTCAATTTCAAAAGCGTACCTTAAGCCATCAAGTTGATCTTTTATATCGACGCCATTATATTTAAAAGTCGCAATTTGTTTATCATCAGGAACTAAAAGATTAATGATTACTAAGGTTCCGTCTAGAATATTATCTTCATCTTCTTGGTTACTCGTTAAATTAGAAGATAAAGTTAACTTGTGACATTTTGGTTTATCCATTAATTCTAAAACCAAAACTACATTTTCTTTAATTTCAAAAGCGTACCTTAAGCCATCAAGTTGATCTTTTATATTGACGCCATTATATTTAAAGGCCGCAATTTGTTTATCTTCAGGAACTAAAAGATTAATGATAACTAAAGTTCCATCTAAAACATTATCTTCATCTTCTTGATTACTTTGTAAGTTTGAAGATAAAATTAAACTATGATATTTTGGTTCATCTTCGGGATTTTCTTGTTGGGATTGTACACAAGACGCCAAAAAAGCTATTGGCAATACCAACAACAAAATAAGAATTTTTTTCATCATAAAATCACTTCACTTTTTAAAAAGTGGTTGATGGCGGGGCCGTTAAGCCCCACCATCATTAATTAGTTTTACTCAGGTTGTGTTAAATATAAGTTGTACCAACCGATGATTCCGGCTGTATGTCCGTAGTTATTTAAATATGTTGTTGGATAACCTGGATCTTCTGGAACAATAACATCTTTGTTCATATAAATTTCTGGTGCAGCTACAGTTGAAATGCACATTAATTTCATATCTTTTAGAGGATCAGCTGCTCCATACCAATTAGCATAACTAAATTCAGTTTGTGGAACAACAAAGCGCATATATGTACTCATATGGAATGGTGCTTCATGGTTTGGAATTGTGTATTGCATACTAGCTCTTTCTGGCCATCTCTTGCCAGAGCTGGCATATTCTTCACCATCAATATTTTGATAGATAACGGCACTAACTACTGGTGTAACTGCTCTTTCAACAAATTCTACATATGCAGCAAAGTTAGCATTATAAATATCAAATCCAGTATATTTAGTTGCAACTAATGGTAATCCTAAATCATTACCTTCACCATCAAAGAATCTCATTCTTAGAGCTAATGAATTAACTGATTCTCTAGCACCATTATGAACCATCTTAGTTGAATCAAGCGCACCATCAACATAAACATCTTGTTCTTTGTTGAAGACTTTAAATTCATAAACAAAGTGAGTTGCTCCTGCAGGAATTGCAGCAGATGCGCTGGCGTCAATTAAATCAACTGAGAATTTTTCATCGCTTATCTTTTGAATTTGAACCCCACGGTTATCCATTCCTGAATTACCTGACCAGTTAGCATTTTTAGCCATTGTTAATCCCACACCAGCTTCATAGTTCCAACCGTTGTCAGTTCTCGCTAACATATAGTGAGGACGTAATGGGAATACAGGAACAGCTTCAGCAATACCAAATCCTTCTTTAAATGCTGCAATTGATAATTTTCCACCACATACTCCTTCAAATAAATAGTTCTTAGCATCGGCTGTTTCTACTACTTTTCTTGGAGATCCACTAGTTTCAACGTTCCAAGGTCTTCCGTTAACAATCCATAAAATTGCTGGGCTTAATGCTGGAATAATTAAATCTTCATCAATATAAATTGATGAATACATTCCTAGAGGTTCATGGAATAATCCGCCTAATTCATTCTTTTGTTTTGCTAAATCAGCAAAGACAATTCGATGTCCTTTTAAGTTATATGGTTCATTAGTATTATTGAATACTTCAATATGTTCATAAACTCCTAAGTCAAAATTAATTTCTGTAATTAATAAAGCTGGAGCATCAGCAATTGGTGCAGTAATGGTAACTGGTTCAATTTCTGCCATATTGTATCCTTTAATTGTCTTAGTTGGAATTGATGTATTAATTGGATTATCAACAACATTAAATTCTAATTCGGCAGTACCATGAACAGTTGTAATTTTTAATAGGTGTTGACCTAAAGCTAAATTAGCATTTTCAAGAGCTTGACCAAATACAGTTAATTTATCTTCAACAATGTCATAGTCAACTAAAAACTCAAGTTCAATGGCGTTAATATGAACTGTCATTCCAGCTCCAGTAATTTCATCAATTTCAACTTTAGGAGCGACAAATGTTGCTACTAAGCCAGTTGTATCAGCAATTGCTCCTGGCATCCAGTCATATAATTCTCCAGTTAATTGTGGTGCCAATGAGACAAAGGTAACTTCAACAGCGATATTTTTATTAACGGTAACGGTTAATTTGTTGTCTTGTAAACTAGCTAATTTATCTTCGCCATCAACTTTAAAGACCGTTAATTCATGGTGTTCAGGAACAGCAACAGTTAATTCAACTTCAGTTCCACTTAAGATGTGAGTTAAATCAGTAACATTAGCTGTAACTCCTTCTGGTAAGGTCATTCCGAAGAAAGCAACATATGACAATTCAACAACTATATCTTTAGTCATGCTAATTGTTAATTTGTTGTTAACAAGAGCAGCTTTTTTCTCAACACCATCAACTTTGAATGAAGCAATTTCATGTCCTGCTGGAACGGCAACCGTTAATACTACTTCTTTGCCTTCTAAAATTCGTTGTGGATTTGAAACATCAGCCGTGACTCCTTCTGGTAAGGTTAAGGCGTGATAAGCGACAAATTCAACAGTTACTGTAGTATCTTTAGTCAATCTAATCACGATTTTATTGTTTGCATCTAAATCATTTTTTCTTTCTTGACCAGCAATTTTAAATGAATTAATTTCTTTTCCGGCAGGAACGGCAACGGTTAAAGTAACATCAACATTATCTGGAACTTCGGCTAGATTGGTAAAATCAGCAGTAACTCCTGCAGGCAAGGTCAACTTATACTTTTTAACAACAATCAATTCCTTAAATGAAACGGTTACTACAATGTCTTTTGTCATCTTAAATGAGAGTTTGTTGTTGACTAGTTCCCCTTTTTTCTCAACGCCATCAACTTTAAACGATTCAATTTCTTTTCCTTCTGGAATCGTAACAGTTAAAACGACGTTAGCATCTTTTGCTACCTTTGCTAAATTTTCTTGGTTAGAGGTAACTCCTTGAGGTAAGGTTAACTTAAAGGTTTCAACTTCTGGTTCTACAGGTTCTTTACAACCAACAAGTGCCATCCCTCCAATTAAAACTAATAAAAACAATAAAATTTTTTTTCTCATATTTTCCTCCTTTTTTAAAAATAAAATATGATTTTTCTTATTCCATATGATACAAATCAAGTTTAATCGCATTAGTATTAGCTATTAAATCTCTGATAGTTCTTTGGTCTTTTCTTACAAATGGCATAATTATCGAAATTAGCCCCGGAATGATTAAGATTGTTTCAACCACAACTCGACCTACCACCTCTCTTAAAATTAACTTTGAAGGACTAATTTCTTCTAAGGTATCGCAATCTAAAATTCCGATACCAGCAACTAGCCTTCCGACTGTTCTACCTGAACCAATAATAGCTGGTACTAAAGTGAAATAAACAATTCTAATTCCAGTCCACGCTAAATACATATTTAGAATTAATCTTAGGAATAAATCTTTAAATTCTTGATATTTAATCCAACTATTAAAATCATTAGCATCAACACCTAAAGTGTTAACAAACTCATCAATTGGTTTGAAAAGAAAGATTGAAACAAGCGACACCAAACTAATGATGATGACGGCATCAATTAAATATGCCGCAAATCTTCTACCGATTGAAGCCGTTTCATAAGTTAATTGTTCAATTAAAGTATCTTCGGAAAAATCAATCATTTCGCCGTCAATATTTGGTCTAATATCTTTCTTTTCCATTTTATTTAACTCCATATGTTATCAATCCATAATTTAAATTATTAAAATCAAAATCATAAACGAAATTACGATCTCTTTTAACAATATCAGGATGAGAACTAACAATAATATCGCTATCTTGATAATAAGGTGAATATAAATCAAAACCGATTTGATTATAGGTAAAGTCTAAGGCTAATCTTCTAATATATGAAGCGCCATTTGTATTTTCCTCATCTTGAAAATTAGTTAAACTTTGTAAGACTTGACGATCACTAATCCCGTCTTTATCATCATCAATAAAGTCAATTTTATAAGTTGATCCATTGATATGCCCGCAAAATACTAATAAGACATTTTGATGTGGTAACACAATATTATTGTATAAATAGTTACCGGTTGCCGTTCTTTGACCACGATTATTTAAATACTCATGAACTAATAAAACGGCTTTTTTATTTGGATTTTCTGATAATATTCTTTTACCAAAAGCGACATCTTTTGATGACACATGAATGCCAAAACGATCGCTTCCCCAACCCAAATACAGGAAAATATATTCTTCATTATTAATCGTAACTAAATCATAGTGACTCCGATTATCTTCAAATGATTCTTGATACCATGAATACCCGTTAAATTTAGCTTCACCTAAATAACGTCCATAAAATTCATATGATAAAAACTCATCTAAGTTATTACCTCCATCTTTATACCAATCACCAGTGCCACCAACATCATGATTACCAGTAACAACTCCTAACGGATGATTTGGGCCTAAAATTGGATTTAAAAATTCATTCATGAAAATATCCCATTCGCCATCATGACTTTCATGAATTGATTGAACAAAGTCACCCGTAATCATCGTATATATCAAATTAGTTTGATATCCTCTTAAAACTTCATCGCGTAAATCATTTAACGCCCTAACGGCTTGATCTTTAATTACTCCTGAATCAATATTTCCTTTTTGAACTAAATATTGAGTATCGCTAATATGATAAATGTATTGATCAACAAGAAGATAATTGTCAAGATTTTCCGAAACGACTCTAATCGTTAATTGTGAGTTTTTTTGCCAATTAGGTTGGTTTTCATAATTAAACCCTAGTTTAATTGTCTCTAATTTTTCAGTTACTTTTTTAGTTGAAACCGCATCAAAACTTTGTGTTTGATGATTATAAACTTCTAATCTTAGTGTCCGATATAGAGGAGCGGTTCCTTCCCAAACAAAGTCATTTGATTCATTAGCTTCAACGACAAAATTTTGAATAGCAACTTTAGAAAATGGAGATTTGGTGTTGTCACTAAACTCTTTTTTAGTTCCTAAATTTCCTAATCCTTTTGGTGCTTCTAAACTATGCCCTAGTTCATATAATTCAAAATTTTGATTAACACTCACGCGGTCATAATCCGCAAATTCAACCGCACTTCCAATTCTTTGAGAAAATCCATATTGATTCGTTGCCACTACCGCGATATCATGACTTCCTGGGGCCCATGAATTTTTATCAAAATATAACCCATTAGGAATTACTACATAATCCATCATGACGTAATAATCAACGTTCTCTCCAACTTCGATATTAAGATTAAACGATTCGGTAATTACACCTTTATCTAAATTCATGTCAACTTCTAAATATGACGGATTATCAAATGAGTAATTTTTATTATCAATCGTAACATCAAGAGTTTTATCTGATGCCAGCAATAAATCAATTCCGTAATGAGTTAGTAACTCATCAGGAACTAGAAAGGTAAAGGTTAACTCATTATGATAATTGCTACGATATGGTGAGGCAAAATTACCTGAACCAAACTTAAATGGTTCATCCTCATATTCTTCTTTAGGATATTCCAAAGACCAAATATCAACTCCGGCAATGGATAATTTAACATTTTTTAACCAAAAATTGTCATAAGTGTTAAAGTTGTTGATACCTGATTGAATTTTTACTATTATTTTTTCATCTTTAATAATAACTCCACTAAATTTCATTGAGTTTTTAATAAACACATTTTGCTCATCATCGCGTGTTGTTAAGTGATAACCATAATCATTAACTGTAACTGAATTATTATATTCATTATCTAAGTTATGGCTTTCATAATGGAGATATACATTTTTATCTGTAACTCTTTCAAGTTTAAATTCTTGATGATTAACGGTAATTTTTTCAACATTTTTGTTAGTAATAATTCCATATGCTCCGTTTTCATAAACTAAGGAGATGGTTGTCTGGTTGCAAGCAACAGTAAAAACTATCGAAAACGATACAATTAATAAGAGAATAACCTTTTTTAACACTTGTTTGTTTTTCATAATTAATTATGGTCTAGTTAAGTTAATTAATTTAATCTTACCTGGACAAGCTGCCGACATACGGCCTTCACTTTCAACTTCCCAGGCCCGCCATTTAATCTCTTCAATTGGGATTCCAGTCGGGTCTTGGGTAAATAATATTGTTTGGTTCATAATGCGATATGTTACTTCATTTTTGGAAACATAGCGCATAATAGCAAATTGTTCCGCTACCATATATTTTTCTAAATTAGCATATTGACGTAATGGTACTTGAAGTTGCATAATTTTTTCGCCTTCTTTTGGCGGTCTAAATTGAAGCTCAACCGTATTTGGCCAGTGTCCAACTCCTGGGCCTGATGCCTTTAAAAAGTCGACTTTATCAAGTCCATCCAATTGACTTTGGGATAAAGTTGTTGGATCAATTAATCCCGCAAAAGTCGCTCTAACAACTGGTTTAAAATATTTACGAATATTCGGATAATTCATATATAAATCAACATCTTCGTTATTATCTCTAACTCTTAACGCATTAAAGGCAATCTTGCCATAAATTGGATCTGGATTAGTCTTTTTAGCTTCTGGAAGCGCACTATATTTATTTAGTAATTCAGCTGTAGCTGTACCACCTTGATTATCAAATTTAGTAATTTCAATTGATCTTAATAATCCGGTATTTAAGTGCGA
>JAAYXR010000022.1 GCA_012515785.1 Acholeplasmataceae bacterium
CATCGAACGATTAAAGGTATGTCTCATGTCCCAGAAGATCGGCATAAATATGGATTAGTTTTAGATTATACTCTTGCAGAAAACTTAGTATTACAAACATATTTTGAACCGATGTTTCAAAATCGAGGCTTTATTAAAGAATATGCAGTTAATGCTTTTGCGGAAATGTTGATTCAAGATTTTGATATTAGAAGTCCACTTGGAAGAAAATCAATTGTTAGATTAATGAGTGGTGGAAATCAACAAAAAGCGATTATTGCTCGTGAGTTTTCACGAGATTCAGATTTAATCATTGCTGTCCAACCAACAAGAGGATTGGACGTTGGGGCAATTGAGTATATTCATGGAAAATTAATTGAGATTCGCAATCAAGGTGGAGCGGTTCTAGTTATTTCGTTAGAATTAGATGAGGTATTTAATTTAGCTGACCGAATCATAGTTATGTATGAAGGCGAAGTTGTTGGGGAATTAGATCCGAAAACTACCACTGAAAACGAATTAGGATTATACATGTCAGGATCGAAGAGGAGTTAAGATTATGGAAAAAGTAAAAGTGTTCATAAAAAGAATTTTTGATTCTGAAGCCATTAAAAAAATTATTGCTACGATAATTGCGATCCTCTTGGGCTTATTGGCGGGATTAATTGTTATGTTAATTGTTGATCCAAGTCAAGCCTTTGGGGGACTTACGGCAATCTTATTTGATGGTATTAGTCGTGGTGGTGAAGGATTTGGTGAAGTTTTATTTAAAGCAGCACCACTAATTTTAACGGGATTGGCGGTAGCCTTTGCCTTTAAGACCGGGCTATTTAATATTGGGGTCTCAGGACAATTAATGATGGGGGCATTCGTTGCCGTATATATCGGTGTTAAGTGGACATGGCTTCCTGGCATTCTTCACTTTATTGTGGCCGCAATCGGTGGCATCTTAACTGGGGCATTATGGGCCTTGATACCAGCTATTTTAAAAGCGTATCGTAACGTTCATGAAGTAGTTGCCACAATTATGATGAACTATATTGCGATGTTTTCATCAAATATGTTAGTTCAAGCTTTAATTTATGATCAAGCTAATACCTCATCAATGGCAATTGATAAAAATGCCCGTGTTCCAAATTTACTCTTAGATAAAATATTCCCGTATCCTTCGATTAATGGTGGGATTATCTTTGCGATTATCGTTGGCGTTATTATTTATGTTATTTTAAAGAAAACCACTTTTGGTTATGAATTAAAAGCGGTGGGATTAAA
This sequence comes from Acholeplasmataceae bacterium, assembly GCA_012515785.1. Taxonomy (GTDB): domain Bacteria; phylum Bacillota_I; class Bacilli_A; order Acholeplasmatales; family Acholeplasmataceae; genus DUQW01. The sequence continues at coordinate 1,252 of JAAYXR010000022.1, forward strand.
CCGCAATGCTGCTAGATATGCGGGGATTAATGATAAACAAAAAATTATGTTTTCATTATTAATTTCAGGTGCTATAGCTGGCTTAGCTGGCGCGATTATTTACTTAGTTCCAGGAAGCGGTCAAAGAATTCAATTAACACTAGTTATCAGTCCTTATGGATTCCAAGGAATTGCCGTAGCCTTACTCGGAATGAGTAACCCAATTGGTACCGTCTTTGCTGGACTTTATTTAGGATATATTGAGGCATCAAATCAAACTTTACAATCTTGGGGCTTCAAACGTGAAATTATTGATATTATTAGTGCTTCAATTATTTACTTTAGTGCCTTTGCCCTATATTTCCAAAGACACTCAGAAAGAATTATTAATAAAATTAAAGAATTAATTAGAAGAAGGAGTGAGAAACATGAAAAAGTATCGCAAGATAATTAGTTTAGGTGTTATTGCTCTCTTCATCTTACTTGTTGGGATTTGGAATAACAATGACTTTTATGATTTAATGCG
>JAAYXR010000023.1 GCA_012515785.1 Acholeplasmataceae bacterium
ATTACTTACGGGCCATTAGTTAAAGACTTAAAAACATTGATTGAAGAAACTAAATTACCAGTAAGTTTATATAATGCTAAATTTTTAAAACCAATTGATACTAATCAATTAAATGATATTTTTTCTAATGGTAAATCGATATTGGTTATTGAAGAAATAGTTAATAAAGGTGGTTTATATCAAGAAATATTAGACCAAAAAGAAAAAGGAAAACATCAATCATTAGTGATGACGCACTCACTAAATGATTTAAATATTCCGCATTTAAACGAAGAAGAAATTAAAGAATTTGCTTCATTTGATTTAAAATCAATTCATAAATTAATTAAAGATGCGATTAGATAATTATTTAAAAGATAAATATAGTAAATATACTCGTTCTCAAATTCAAGACTATATTAAACGTGGTCTTGTTTTAGTTAACAATATAGTAACAACTAAAACAGGCTATCAGTTTAAAGATAACGATATAGTCATTTTAAATGAACTTAGCGAGTATGCATCTAGAGCTGGGTATAAGCTTGAAAATGCGGCTAATAAAATTCATCTTAAATTTAATGATTTAACTATTTTAGATGTCGGTTCATCTACTGGTGGATTTACTGATTATTCTTTAAAAAATGGAGCTAAATTGGTTTATGCGTATGACGTTGGAACTGACCAAATGGTTGAACGATTAAGAGAAGATAAACGAGTTATATTAAACGAACAAACTAACATTTTACACGTTAATCCACCACAAGTTGATCTTGTTTTAATCGATGTTTCATTTACTTCATCAATGCCAATTTTAGAACATTTAAAGGATGTCTCTAATCAATTTTTAATCTTAATCAAACCGCAATTTGAAGTTGGAGTCGAACATTTATCTAAAGGGATAGTTAAAAATAAAAAAAGAGTTCACACTCTTTTAGATGAATATGTAAAGTTTGTGAAATCATTAGGCTTTCATGTGATTAATTTATTTGAGTCCGATTTACCTGGGAAAGAAGGGAATGTCGAATATTGGTTATACTTAAATAAATAAAAAAAGGCCTAAGCCTTTATTATTTAGAATTTAAGATAATTGCGGCAACTAAACCGCCAATTGCTCCTAACACCATCGCGATTAGAATTATCCAAATAATAATTCGACCTAATCTAGATTCTGTAGGTGTCTTAAGGACAGGAATGTCAACCTTATCTTGTTTTTTAACTACTTTTTTCTTCTTAGGTTTAGCCAATTTAATCACCTCTTACTTTTATTATTATACAATAAATTATTTTTTTTAGGAAGTGTAATAGTTTATGAGTCAAGTAAAAATTATATTTCACGTAGATTTGAACGCATTTTATGCAAGTTGTGCCATAATTAAGGAACCTTTTTTAAAAAAAGAGGTTTTTGTTGTTGGTGGCAGAACCGGATCTAATAGTGGTGTAGTTTCTACAGCGTCTTATAAAGCAAGAGCTTTAGGAATAAGAAGTGGGATGAGTATTGTTGAAGCCCAAAGAATTTTTCCTAAATTATTAATCGTTCCTACTAATTTCCCTTTATATCAAAAATACTCTAATTTATTCTTTAATTTCTTAAAGAAATATACCAAAATTATTTTAAAAGGTTCAATTGATGAAGCTTATATGGATATGACTGAAATATCGAAAGAAATTCATCCGTTAAAACTAGCTAAAGAAATCCAACAAGGATTATTAAAAGAGTACGGACTTCCAGTCTCAATTGGTATTGGTCCAACTTTGTTTTTAGCTAAAATGGCCAGTGATATGAAAAAACCATTAGGGATAACTGTCTTAAGAAAAAGAGATGTTTCTAAGGTTTTATATCCACTTCCAATTGGTAAAATCTTTGGAATTGGCATTAAAACTAGAGAATTATTAAATGAAATTGGTATTTTTACTGTAAATGACTTCATTGCCCCTAATAATAAAACTAAAATTTTAGAAGTCATGACATCAAATTCATATCATAGTTTCTTAGATGATATTTACGGCAGATCTAGTGATTTTGTCGATCCAACATTATATGATGTTCCTAAATCAATTAGCAATGAAGAAACCTTAGTTTATCCAATTCAAGGGTATGAGCTAGTTTATGATCATTTAAAAGAGTTGTCAAAAACTACCGTTGATCGCTTAAAAAATGAAGACTTAGTTGCAAGAACAGTCTCCATTAAATTACGAACATCTGATTTTAAAACAATCACTCGTTCAAGAAGTTTATTAGAACCAATTGAAGATCATGATTTAATCTTACAAATCGCTAATGATTTATTAATCGAAAATTATAATAACGAGCCTTTAAGACTGGTTGGAATTGGGTTATCTCAACTTATTTTAAAGAAAGATTTAAAAAATGAAATTACTCTTTTTAACTATGACAAGTTTGATGATCGTGAAATCAATTTAGATAAGCTAATTAAAAAGATTAACGAAGAATATGAAAAAGAAGTAATTACCTTTGGGGTAAAAGAAGATTAACTATAATTTAATTAAATATTCGTATATCGAATCAGTAAGTTCATCGGGAGTGGATGCAGCTGACGTTAAAGTAACGACTTTAACGCCTTCGAACCACTCTTTTTTTATCTCTTCAACGCTATTCACTAAATAGGTTGGAAGATATTGATTACCGATTTTTTGTAACTCATTAGCATTAGAACTAATCTTATCCCCTACAACTATGCATAAATCGCCAGTAATTTCGTTAATTAAAGCTTCTTGACGAAGAGTAGTAGAATTACACACTCCGTCATAATAAACGGCATTTGGATAATGATTCATAAGAGTTTTTAAAATTTCTTTTAAAAGTTTTTCTCTTATGGTGGTTTGAGTAGTGATAAAGATTTTTTCGTTATTAATTGATAATGAGTTAGTTTCATCTAAAGAAGTAATTAAATGAATTTTATTCGGGTTAATATCAATAATTCCTTCAGACTCTGGATGGTTATGTTTACCAATATAGATAACATCATAACCTTTAATTAAATAGCTTTTAATTTTATCTTCAGTCTTATTTATAAACGGACAAGTAGTATCAACGTATTTTAAATTCTTTTTATCTAATATTTTTTTAACTTCAGGTGATACTCCGTGAGCGGTTAAAATAACTATTCCACTAGTAATATCTTCAAGCATTTCTACTCTTTTACGACTATTGGCTTTAATCGTAATTACTCCAAGTTCATTTAATTTATGAGAAACAAACTCATTATTCATGAGCTCTCCTAAGATATAAATTGGTTCATTTTTTTGATTTTCTTTTACTGTTTGAAAAACTAGGTCAAGCGCTCTTTTAACTCCATTACAGAAACCTTGCTTTGAGACTTTAATTACTTTCATATGTTCACACCTACTCATTCGTTATTATACATTATTTATAAAAATAATGATATAATGAAG
>JAAYXR010000148.1 GCA_012515785.1 Acholeplasmataceae bacterium
CCCCCACTTGGGCCACCAGTAGTATTATCTAAGCCCGGTAAAGTGAATTTGGGATTACTTGAAGTAATTTCAATATTTGGATAGAAGATAAAGTAATAATCTCCTGGTTCATATGTATGATCATATTGAAACTCTTCATTGTTTCTTTTAATTGTTAAACTAACTTCTTTTTGTTTGGCATCAGCAATTACTTCTTCATAGTTGGCCTTAGTTACTTGAGTGCCATTAACTTTCGTAATAATGTCACCTACTTTTAACTGTCTTAAACGGCTAGGACGGTAGTATAAAACTAAACTATTAATGTCATACTCAATCGATATCGAGTTATCAACTTTACTTGCCTCTTCATATGCATTAATTAAACTTGTTTCATATGAATATTTTTTAGAAATTTGCCCCATCTTATAATCATCCACATTAGAAATTGATTTGGAGTATTTAGCCATCTCGCCAACATCATTTCTACCATCTAACTCTAAAACAATTCTCATAATCGGAGTAATTCTTGGTGCATAAAGGACAGCAGTTGTATAGAAATTTGATGAATTTTCTACACCCTCAATTACAATATCATTTTCAACTGGGGTAATAACACCCGGCATAACCACTTCAAAGTTAGTGGGAATGAAAAGCGCAATTGCCAAATAGAAAATCGCAAACGATAATGTAATTAAGATATTTTTACTTTTTTTCATAGTTTTCTAAGTTTAATTTTAGCTGATTTTGCCATTTTCATTGAAGCCACATTTGACTCAGTTCCTTCATATTTATTATCTTCGTAAATAACTTCAATAATTCCTGATTGAATGATTAATTTCATACATTCATGGCAAGGAAATAATGTGACATATAAATGCGCGCCTTTTAATGATTGCGTCGCATTTAAAATCGCATTAGCTTCAGCATGGACTACATAAGGGTATTTAGTTTCAATAAAATCCCCTTCGTTTCCCCATGGATATTCATCGTCATCACAACCATGAGGTAGACCGTTATAACCAATTCCAATAATTCTTTTATCTTCATTAACTATACAAGCCCCTACTTGAGTATTCGGGTCTTTTGAGCGTTTCGCTGAGAGTTTGGCGACTCCCATGAAATATTCATCCCAAGTAATATAATCATTTCTTTTCATCTTTTGTCACCTTAATTTTTAACTCATCTAATTGAATTTGATCAACACCTGATGGTGATTGATTCATAATATCACGAGCATTTTGATTTTTTGGAAACGCAATTACGTCTCTAATATTAGTTGTATTAGTTAAAATCATGACGATTCTATCTAATCCTAACGCAATCCCACCATGAGGTGGCGTTCCGTATTTTAATGCTTCAATAAAGAAGCCAAAACGATCTTTAATGTCTTCATCTGATAAACCTAAGGTTTCAAACATTAATTGTTGAACATCTTGATTATGAATTCTAATTGAACCGCCACCAATTTCATATCCGTTTAATACAATATCATACGCTCTAGCTAAAGCTTCTTTTGGATTGTTTTTTAAATCTTCAACTTTTTGCGGAGCAGTAAATGGATGATGAGCCGCGCTAAATCGCTTCTCTTCTTCATCATATTCAAGTAGTGGCCAATCAACGACCCATAAAAACTTAAAGACGTTTTCAGGGATTAAATCAAGTCTTTTCGCGACTTCTAATCTCACGGCGCCAAGCGCTTGGCTAACATCTTCAAACTTACCAGGAACTAAAAATAAGATGTCATCTTTTTCTAAGTTTAATTGTTGCAAATCTTCATCAGTTAAGTTTCTTCTAATACTTCCTGAGTATTCATTACCATCAAATCTAACAAAAGCTAGCGCTTCAGCGTGATTTTTCTTCGCGATTTCTGTTAACTCATCAATTACTTTTCTAGTAATTGTCTTCGCGCTAGAAAACTTAACACCTCTAACGTGTTCTTTTCCGTTAAACAGCGGAATCGTCTCCTTAATTAAGAAACTATAATCACTAATTAAGTTTTCAAATCTCATATCTGGTTTATCACTACCATAATTTAATAAAGCATCTATATATTTCATTCGTAAAAACGGTGTTTGAATATCTAACCCTAAAACATCCTTCATTAAATTAGTAAATAATTTTTCTAAAAAACCAAAAATATCTTCTTCTGAAATAAATGAGGCCTCAATATCAACTTGCGTGAACTCTGGTTGACGATCAGCTCTTAAATCTTCATCGCGGAAACATTTCGCGATTTGATAATATTTTTCAATTCCTGAAATCATTAAAAGTTGTTTATAGATTTGAGGTGATTGTGGTAACGCGTAAAAGTTACCAGGATTTACTCTAGATGGCACCAAATAGTCTCTGGCACCCTCTGGTGTAGACTTTGATAAAATCGGCGTTTCCACCTCAATAAAACCTAAATCACTAAGAGTATTTCTAATCGACTTAACAATTTCATTCCGTTTTAATAAATAGTTTTGTTGAACTGGGCGGCGAAGATCTAAATAACGATATCTTAATCTAACATCTTCAAGCGCATCAGTTTCATCGGCAACGATTAGTGGTGGTGTATTGGCAGTTGACAAAATATCAAGTTTAGTTAAATTAACTTCAATTTCACCAGTTTTTAATTGTTTGTTAGGACTAACCCGTTTAATAACCTCGCCTTCGGCTAAAATCACGTATTCACTACGTAATTTAGTGGCTTCATTATAAAATTTATTATCTGGATGAACCACAATTTGAGTAATTCCGTGCATATCACGTAAATCAATAAAAATTAATCCGCCTAAATTTCTAACACGGCTGACCCATCCTTTTAATTTAACATGCATTCCAACATTTTTAATTGTTAATTCGCCATTATTGTGAGTACATAACATGTTATTTACCTCCTAAGAGTTTTAATAACTCTTCTAATTTCATTTGTTGTTGTTCTTGGGTTTCAGTATCCTTAACTGAAACTAAATTATTTTTAACTTCATCTTCACCAATAAAGATTAAATATTTTGGATTTAATTTAATCGCTTTTTTCATTTTTGATTTCACCGATTTAGTATCATAATCCATTTCTGAAGTAATGTTAGCGTCTCTTAATTCTTTTAAGACGTGAGAGGCAAATTGATTAAAACTTTCATCAAAAGTAATAATATAAGCGTCTAATATGTACTCCATATTAGGCATCACTCCACTGACTTCTAACGCCTCAATAAAGCGCTCCATTCCAAAGGAAAAACCAATACCAGTTAATTCTGGACCACCTAAATCAATAGATAAGTTATCATAAGCACCGCCTCCACCTAAAGTGTTGGCATTACCAAAATCTTTAATATGAGCATGGATTTCAAAAACTGTTTCTGAATAATAATCAATGCCTCTTACTAAATTATGATCAATTTCATAATTAATCTTATTTTCATCTAAAACTTTTAAGACTTTTTCAAAATGTAATTTTGAATTATCGGTTAGATAATCAATTGACTTAGGAGCGTTTTTAACAATATCCTTAGGTCCGTCAATTTTACAATCTAATATTCTCAGTGGATTATTATCAAGTCTTACTTGACAATCATTACATAATCCCGTTTTATGAGAATTGAAATATTCTTCTAAAACTTTTTGATATCTTAATCTTGATTCGTTATCTCCAAGTGAATTTAATTTGATTAAGACTCCATCTAAACCAAATTCAGTAATAATATCACTTGCTAGCATAATTACTTCAGCATCAACATAAGGACTTTTTAATCCAATCGCTTCAATTCCAAATTGATAAAACTCTCTAAATCTACCTTTTTGCGGACGTTCATAACGGTAATTTGGTCCAATATAATAGTATTTTAAAATATCATTTTGGGCATAACTCTTATTTTCAATGACTGATCTCATAATTCCCGCTGTCGCTTCAGGACGCAATGTAATATTTCTATTGCCTTTATCAACGAAATTATAAGTTTCTTTTTGGACCATATCCGAAAATTCACCTTCACGGTGAAAAACTTCGGAATATTCCATAATTGGGGTACGAATTTCTTTATAATTATACTTTTTAAATATTTCTTTTAATTTATTAGTGACATATTCCCATTTGATTGCCTCTTCTGGAAGTAAGTCATAAGTTCCTTTTACTTTATAATTCATTATAAATCCTCCGTATCATAAATAATTGTCACTGGGCCATCATTAATCGAGTGTATTTTCATATCAGCCCCAAAAACTCCAACTTCAACATGATGGTTTTCTCTCAAAATAGAAACAAACAGTTCATATAAAGGAATGGCGTGTTCTGGTCTGGCAGCTTTAATAAATGAAGGTCTATTGCCTCTTTTCATATCAGCATATAATGTAAATTGTGAAATAACTAAGATTTCACCATCTACTTGCATAATATCTAGATTCATTTTACCTTCATTATCTTCAAATATTCTTAAGCCTGATATTTTTCTAGCTAGTTTTTCCACTTCTACTTCAGTATCAGTATCGGTAATTCCAACATAGATTAAAAATCCTTTGTTAATTTTACCAACAACCTCATTATCAATTGTAACACTAGCTTCTTTTACCCTTTGAACTACTAATCGCATTAACTAATCCCTCTTTTAACTGAGTAAACAG
>JAAYXR010000149.1 GCA_012515785.1 Acholeplasmataceae bacterium
GCTAAGACTAAGTCATTAATTTGAGCGTCAGTCGCTTTATCAGTTACAAATAATGCTTTTACTGGAAAATTAGTGTCTTTTAATAGTCGTCTTGACTCACTAATTAATTCAAAACTTACTGTTTGAATTTTTCCTTCTCTTTGTTCAACAAAAATTAATACAGTATTTTTCATTATTTATTCACCTCAATATATGGATAAACTAATTTCGCAATCTTATCAGCTGCTTCTTCTGGTGATAACACCTCAGCAGGTGATTTTTGAACTGCTTGTTTATTCGAAATTCCACTTACTTTAGTTGGAGATCCTTTTAATCCAATAATAGATTTATCAATTGGCATTTCTTCATAAGTAATAACTTGTAAGTCATTATCTAATTTATCTTGTGATGTCATAATATCCCAAGTATTTAAAAGTCTAGGAGTGTTCATATCAGCAAGAGTTGTAATTAAAGCTGGAAGTGGTAATTCTAAGACATCCACATGATCTTCATATCTTTTTTCTACGATAATAGTTTTATTTTTCTTATCTACTTTTCTAATTTTTTGTAAGTAAGTAGCTTGAGGAATATCTAATAATTCAGCAACTTGTGGTCCAACTTGTGCCGTGTCGCCATCAATTGCTTGATATCCAGCAATAATTAAATCAAAGTCTGGTTGATAACGTTTGATGTATTCACTAATTATCGTTGAAGTAGCAAGTGTATCTGATCCACCAAAAGCGCGGTCAGTAATTAATGCAGCATGATCAACTCCAACTGCGTATAATTCTTGAATCATATTTTTCGCTTGAAGAGGTCCCATGGTTACAGTTGTAACTGTTCCGCCATGTTTTTCTTTTAATCTTAAGGCTTCTTCAATACCAGCTAAATCATCTGGGTTAGTGATTGCCTTAGCATTTTCTCTATCTAAAGTGTTAGTTTCTTTATTAAGTTGAATTTCTGAAGTATCTGGTACTTGTTTAACTAATACTAATATTTTCATCTTAAAATCCCTCCACCAATAACCATTTTTTGAACTTCACTAGTTCCTTCATAGATTTCAGTAATTTTAGCATCTCTCGCTAATCTTTCTACTGCATAATCTCTAATATATCCATATCCGCCATGTAATTGGATTGCCATGTTAGTAATTTCAACTGCAACTTTTGACGCATATAATTTAGCCATTGCTGCTTCTTGGGTGTAAACTTTTTGAGTTTCTTTAGCTTTAGCAGCTTTATAAACTAGTAATCTTGCAGCTTCTAATTGAGTTGCCATTTCAGCAATCTTAAATTGAGTGTTTTGAAATTGAGCAATTGGACGACCAAATTGTTTACGTTGTTTAACGTATTCAACGGTACGATTAAATGCTCCCTCAGCTAAACCTAATGCTTGAGCGGCAATTCCGATTCTACCGCCATCTAAGGTTTGCATCGCAATACGGAAGCCTTGATTAGCGCGGCCTAACATATTTTCTTTTGGTACTTTTACTTTATCAAAAACTAATTCTTTAGTTGCTGATCCTCTAATTCCCATTTTCTTTTCAGCTGGACCAAATGAAAAACCTTCCATTCCTTTTTCCATGATAAATGCTGAAATACCACGAGTTCCTAATTCTGGATCAGTCATCGCGAAGATAACATAAACATCAGCTTCTTCAGCATTAGTAATAAAGATTTTAGAACCAGTAATTTCATAATAATCGCCCTTATCAATCGCTTTAGTTTGTTGGGCTGCTGAGTCAGTACCAGCCATTGGTTCAGTTAATCCAAAAGCTCCTAATTTTTTACCTGATAATAAATCTGGTAAATATTTTTCCTTTTGGGCTTTTGTACCAAAATTAAAAATTGGCCAGCAACAAAGTGAAACGTGTGCAGATACGATGACTGATGAGGTACCGCAATGATTAGCTAAAATTCTAACTGTATCTACATAATCGGTATCAGTTCCTCCTGCTCCTCCAACTTCTCTTGGAAATGGAATCGCAAAAATACCGAATTTACCCATTAAGTCTTTAATATCAGTTGGGAATTCTTCGGTTTCATCAATTTCTTGAGCACGTGGCTCAACATATTTTTCAGCGAACTCAGTCACTAATTTTACAATTAATTCATTTTCTCTTGCCATTTAATTATTCTTGTATACTCTAAATAGTAAATTATAGTAAATCGAGTATACATTTCCTTTCTTAAGATTTTCTACTATAATTTATATATGGTACTGTGGATTTGATGCATTTTAATGTAGCTTTGACTACCGA
>JAAYXR010000150.1 GCA_012515785.1 Acholeplasmataceae bacterium
CAGCTAATAGTTTTTCTTTAGTAATTTCGGAGCGATTAAATTTAATATATTTTCTAGCTAAAAGCCATAATCTAATAATTAAAAATATAACAAAAGCTATATTTAACGCAATAATAACAATTGCTGCTAACCAGTCTAAGAAATTAAACTTTTCACTAAATGTAATTAGATTTTTAACATATTGTACCGGATGATGGTAAAAAATATCTGCGATTATCGCAAATATTGCACGAAAAAAACCAAGTATATTTCTAAGTAAATTTCTTAGAAAATCTATATAATAATTTACAAATTCTATCATGTAATTTCCCTCGATTGTATAAATCTAGGGAGATATTAAATTTTTTTATTTAATTGTCGTCTTTTTTATTTTCTTCCTCAGCCATTTCTTGCAGAATCTGAGCTCTAATTTTTTCTCTTTCAGCTTCTAAATCGATGGCTTGTTCTGACTTCTTGTTTTCTTTTAATAAAACATAAAATCTAAATCCTTGGATTGCAAATAGAATAAATACTGGTAATACTATTAGTACTCCAAAGCCTGTTTTAGAATGCAAAAATAATATAAACTTGCCTCCACCTTTTTTAGTACCTGTGTGGACAGCTAAAATATCTTCAATAGGACGCGCAGGATCTCTTGGCGCTCCTACTTTATCACCTTGAGTAATCACGCTTTTCCCCGTTAGAGTGTCATAGATTTCAACAATTCTGTGCGTGTTTAAAGCTTGAATGGAATAATCATAAAAAGTGACAACATCTCCCACTTTTAATTCTTGACGAGTTTTATCGTTTAGAATTCTCACGTAAATTAAATCGCCCTGATCAAACGAATCTTCTTGATCACCACTCATTGAATCTGAGACAATGGCTAAATAACCACGTCCAAATAAATTAGGAATTTGTCTTTCTCCTCGTGATGCAATTGTAATAATTGAAAAAGTTAGTAAAACTACTATAAATACATAATATATAACAGTCAATACTATTTTTAGTATTCGTTTTAATTGGCTATTGTCCTTTACTTGTTCCATAATATACTCCTCTATAAATCTTCTTATTAATTATTATAACATAATTAAATAAGAAAAATCTATCTTTTTTATAATATTCTCAAGATTACGGGTTTTTAAGCCCGTAATCTTGATCTATATTTAAAAAATTATAAAATCAGAGTATTAAATTATGATATTGCAAATTTAAATCCAAATGCAACTTGTAAAGTGTCACCTAAAATAGCGTTATATGCTTCGTTATCAAAACCTTCGATATAAACTCTAATAGTTATTTCAGCATATCTATATCCATCGCCTTGTTTTGAACCAAAAGTAGCAGCTTCTACACCAGTACCTAATTCATGAATTGTTGCTGCAGCTGTGTATGGATCGGTGCCACCACCAAATCCAGTATTAAATTTAGTTTCTAAATTTAAACCTGTCATTTGATTCCAGTAATAATGAGCACCTGTTGACCAATCTATTGTTCCATTAGATAATTTTTTATTTTCTCCAACAACGCCTTCTTTTTCAAATACAGATACAGTACTAACATTATTAGCGTCTGTAATTGACATTCTAGCAGCATTTTCCGCTTTATATGTACCTGTTGTACCCTTATTAACTGTTTCATGACCATTATTAAATGTTATTTCTGGTGCCCATTGTACTCCAGTAGAAGTTAAATTATATGAATCCCAAATTAATTTAACTGTACTAGATTCTTGCCCTGCTTCTGTCGCTGCCTTAGTTCTAAATCTTAAATTAAATTGTAAAACTCCGTTATCTTTATCATGAAGATCAGCTATACTTTCTAAATCTAAAGTGCTTTGAGTTGAACCAATCAATCTAGTAAATGCTTTGCCATCAACAGATGTTACAGCAGCAAGTTTAAATGCAGCTTTGAAATCATCTGCTGGAGCTGATCCAGTAATACCATAATCCTGTACTAATCCTGCAAAGATATCACTTGAAGTTAAAACTGCTCTATAAGATAACTCAGATGCTACGTATCCGTCTTTGGCATAAGCTACTTCTAATCCTTCTCCACCTTGAACATCAAGCGTGAATGTATCTACTTTTGCGGTATTACCAATGGTAAACCATGCATAAGATGTTGTGCCTAATGCAACAACCGCTAAGACTAATGCGAAAATCGCCATCAATGTTTTTTTAGTTAATTTTTTCATACTCTTTTTCTCCTTTTCTTAACTAATTTTTTTGATTTCTTACTGCTTTAAATTGCAGTTGTATTTTAATTCGGTCTCCTGTGACCGGATCAAACGAATCAGCATCCCAACCCTCTAACCAAATATTCATTGTTATTTTTCCAATATAGTATGTTTTTCCATCAAATTCTTTTTCTTCTTTTAAATCTAATAGTTTTGAATTATGATCATAACTAAATGGAGCGTCTTCATGAAATTTTGATAATTCATAAATTGTTGGGGGTATTTCTGTCGGAAGACTTAACATCTTCCCTGCCCTTTTATTGTAGTAATCATAAGCGCCATAAGGTTTTCCATAACCGCGCTCTTCATTACCACTTAAATCAAATATTTTAACAACTTCTTCATTATTAATTTCTGAAATTGTTGAAATTCTTATTGCATCACTTGCGTGATATACTCTTACTTCACCTTCTTGAACAAATTCATTTGGTCCGTATTGAAAATCAAATGTAGCTCTTTCTGCAACTCCTCTTGAAACAATGAATGTTCCTTCTGGATATTTTGAATCACTATAATTTACTTCATTAGAGATATTATTTGCTAAATAAACTTCTTTTTCTCTAATTGACTCTGTTCTAAAATAGAAATCAACGCTTATATATTCACTATTTGGTTCTACTATTACATTATCCTTAATATGTGTAAATGTTTTGCCGTCGGTTGTAGTAACATCCAATAACCTTATTTTTTTAAACACTTTGGCCATTTCTTCTGCCGGAAGATCCTTGTAATATGTTTCACCGTCTAATGAAATTTCTAACTTATCACCCAAAGTTGCAATTAAGGTGATTGATTCAATCTGGCTAGTTCTTGCAATTGAGATCCATGCAAACGTTGAAGCTCCTAAGGTTAATGCTAGTAACATGAGGGCAAGAAATGCGATAATAGTTCTTCTCATACTATTCATTAGCTTCACCTGCCGTATCAACTGTAAAGACTAAATTAATCTTAACAGCTCCGCCTAACATCGTTTCATTACTACGATTACCATCGATGTAGACAATTAAGGTAAACTTTCTCATTTCGCCAACTTGTAGGTTAGGAATTTTTCGACCACCTAGATAGTCATTACCGTTTTCTTTGTAATAATATGTCTTAATTGGTTCTTCACCGGTATTGCTGTGTTCATAGAAGATAATCATCATGGCATCATCAAGATTTTTTTGTGCGGCCACAATTCTAAACCCATAACTAATATCAACTACTTCTTCACCATTATTCTTTAAATAAAACGTGTACGCGATATAATTATTATTACCATCTGGGTCAACGTATTGGCCGCCTTCTGATTCTAAAATTTCACCAACTCGTAAAATATTTTCTTCAAGAATATCAAGGGTGTCTCTAACTGGCTCTAAAACTAATTTTTGTTCGCCACCAATAGCGTCGCGGTCTTCGAATAGAACAATCCCTTTGCGTTCAGCAACATGGGTTAGTTTAATTAAAAACGTTCCAGTAAATTGTCCGTAAATGGTAATTAGAACTAAAAGTATTGAAAGAATTCCGGTAACGATTAATCCAATCGTTACTTTTGTTTCTTTTGACAACTTATTTTTAGTTTTTAAATTAAACATTGGATCAGTTCTCATTAGAAGACCTCCTTTCTTTTGGAAATAAAAAAGCCAGTAAACCTTAAAAGATTATGGCTCCTGGCTTTAAAAATAAAAGCCAGCACCATACAATTACGGTAACTGGCTAACTAATCA
>JAAYXR010000151.1 GCA_012515785.1 Acholeplasmataceae bacterium
TAAGCAAGTCTTGGTTGCGCAAGTAAAAACGTCGAGGTTATAATAACCGGAAACCAAAATTTAGCATTTGCTTAAGAAAAAGCAAAAACCAAACTAGAAAATTTCTTGCGTTTTCTAGGGCGGCACATTTAAGTAAGATATATTAGTTTGGATGCTAATAAAAACTAACGAACTTTAATTAGCTAGCTAATCTTTATTTTGAGTATTTAATAAACTTAGCAAAATAAACTAAATACTATAAACTTGTAGAAAGTAATCTCTTATGTGCTTCGTACAGGGGTTCAAATCCCCTCATCTCCACCAATTTTAACATAAATGGCATAGTACTTTATTGACACTAATAAGTCTGTACCTATGCTTTTAAATTAAAAATAAAGGGAATTTTCCCTTTATTTTAATATGTGACTAATATTTATTTTCAAAATCAATTAATATTGTTAATAAAGTTTCATCAAGATATTTTAATGCTTGTTCTCGAATTTTACTTGGTATTCCATAATAAGCTTCGGCTATTCCGCCTGTAATTGCAGCGATTGTATCACTATCGCCACCAATAGAAATTGCATTTCTAATTGCATCTTCAAAACTAGTAGATTCTAAAAATGCCGTTATTGCTTGGGGAACAGTTCCTTGACAAGTTACATTTATTTTATATGATTCCCTAATATCATCTAATTTGAAATCTAATTTATAATAATGCTTGTCAATATGATCTCTAATCTCAGGAATACTATAACCACTTTTTGCCAAAAAAACTGCGACAGCAGTCGCTTCTGCTCCTTTAATACCTTCTGGGTGATTATGAGTTACCTCGGTTACTATTTTAGAAAGTAAAATCGTTTCTTCAAGTGAATTAGCAAAAAAACCAACCGAACTAACTCTCATAGCTGCGCCGTTCCCAAAACTATTATATGGTTTTGGATTATCAAAAAGCATCCACTGAATAAATCTCATCCCATAACCTGCGTTTGGATATTTTCTTGCCATTTCTCGCATATATTTAATTGATAAATAACCTAAATCACTATAATCATCTCTTGTATTTAGAAGTGCCTTTGCTATTGCAAGACTCATTACTGTATCATCAGTAAAAACACATTTGTCATTAAAAAACTCAAAATGTTTGCTTTTATTATTATTCCGTTCAAATCTTGAGCCAACAATATCACCAATAATTGCCCCTAACATATATAACCACCCCATTCAGTTAAGACAATACCATATTAATCACATTAAAGTCAAAAATAAATATATTTATATATCTCATTCTCTTTAATTTCGTCACTTATACCATCTTATTATTGTGGCATAATTTTATTGAAAAGAACTTTTTATGAATCGAAAAAATAAATTTTTTAAAACCTTTCAAGATTAAAACTTAATAAAATTTCTCTTGTGTCAGAAATGATCGTTTTCATTTGGTTGTTTATAATAAATCGAGTTTTCTGATAAAGATAAATAAATCTAGAAATTTAAAATCAGTTGTCCCCAAAATAAAGACAACTGAAAAAATTACTACACTTTAATAAACATGTTTTTAGATAATTTTTAGTTTATAGGTTTAATTTATCCTATTATTTATGTATAATTTAATTAGAGGTGATTTTTTATGATGTTTAAAACTAGCCAAATCATTACCATGACCGAAGCAAATCAAAATTTTTCAAAAGCTTCAAAAACAGCTGATGAACAAGGGATTGCTTTAATTTTCAAAAACAATAAACCCAAATACATTTTAATGGACATTGATCAATATTTCGAATTAAGTGATGATGAAAAAATCGAAATCGTCGCTAAAAGAATTTTAAACAGGCATATTGAAGCTTTTAAAGAGTTGGCAAAATGATCAAATTTAATAAGGAAAATGTACTTCTTTTGTACAAATACATAATAGAATCCACCGGTGGTGTTTTTGGGATTAGAGATGAAACTTTATTGGAATCCGCCATTGAAGCCCCCTATCAAACATTTGATGGAAATGAACTATTTCCATCCAAACTTGAAAAAGCAGCAAAATTAGGATATGGTTTAATCTCAAACCATCCTTTTGTAGATGGAAATAAAAGAATCGGTTTTTATATTATGTTAACCTTTTTAGAAGTAAACGGTATATACATTAAATTTAGCAATGAAGAAATTCAAGAAATAGCTTATTCTATTGCTGCAGGTAGCCTATCTTATAAAGAACTTCTTGATATTTTAACAAACAAACGTAAATAATCTCTTAACTAAGAATTATCAAATAAACAAAATTTACCACCTTTTTACTTTTGCGAATTTATTCGCATTTTATTATGTGTTATCATTATCTTGTAGATAATAGAGATTATGGGGGTAAAAGATGAACGTTATTATTTATGGTTCAAAATACGGAGCCGCTAGAAAATACGCCAAAAGATTAGGTGAATTAACTAATATTGAAATTAAAAATTTTAAATATGTCCAAAATATCAATATTTATGAAACTATTATTTATATTGGCGCCCTATACGCTGTTGGCGTGTTAGGGTTGGAAAAAACTTTTAAAAAGATTAAAGATATTAATAGAAAAAAGATTATCATCGCTACTGTTGGTTTATCTGATCCTAATA
>JAAYXR010000152.1 GCA_012515785.1 Acholeplasmataceae bacterium
GATAAGTCTCTTGGAACTTGTTCTTTAGCTCTAACTCTACCATTAACTTGGAAAACCATTTCTACTTCCGCTAAAACAATCATTTGTGGATCATAGATTGGCCATTTAGAATATAAAATTTCTTCTTCGTTATTTAATACCTCCTGATTTAACTCTTCAGTTAAATGAGGAGCAATTGGATTTAATAATTGTAAGAAAGTTTTAGCTTTTTCGCGGTCAATTCTTTCAACTTTATAAACTTCATTAACAAAGATCATCATTTGACTAATCGCGGTATTAAATGATAACTTTTCATAATCTTCAGTTACCTTTTTAATCGTTTGATGATAAACATAATCTAGTTCTTTGACGTTCTCATTAGTAATTTCAAATTGATTAAACATCCTGTAAACTCGATCTAAAAATCTTTTAGATCCTTCAAGTGAGTTAGTATTCCATGGTTTATCACTTTCAAGTGGTCCCATAAACATTTCATATAGTCTTAAAGCGTCAGCGCCATGTGATTTAACGATATCGTCAGGATTAACGACATTACCTAGTGATTTAGACATCTTAGCTCCGTTATCACCTAAAATCATGCCTTGATTAACTAACTTTTTAAATGGTTCTGGTGATTGAACTAAACCAATATCATATAGGAATTTATGCCAAAATCTTGAGTATAACAAATGTCCAACAGCGTGTTCTTTACCACCAATATATAAATCAACTGGCAACCACTTAGCAATCTCTTCTTTAGCTTCTAATGAATTAAGTGGAATCATCCCATTTTCACTTTTTAATAAATAACCAATGTAATACCAGGAACTTCCAGCTAATTGCGGCATCGTATTCGTTTCACGGCGATATTTTTTTCCATCAAGTTCCACATACAACCATTCATGTGCATTAGCCAGTGGGCTTTCTCCAGTACCACTTGGTTGAATATTATCTAATTTAGGTAATAATAATGGCAATTCATCTTCTTTTAAGACAACAATTTCACCGTCTTCTCCAAATAAGACTGGGAATGGTTCACCCCAATATCTTTGGCGTGAAAAAACCCAATCACGTAATTTATAATTATCAGTTTTATAACCTAAATTATTAGTTTCTAAATATCTAATGATAACTTCGTTAGCTTCTTTAATATCAAGACCATTAAACAGTGGACTATTAATATGAATCCCGTCACCAGTATAAGCTTCGCCAACAACATCAGATTCAATAACTTCGATAATATCAAGACCGAATTTAGTGGCAAACTCATAGTCTCTGTCATCATGTGCTGGTACTGCCATCACCGCACCTGTACCATATGAAGTTAACACATAGTCTGAAATCCAAATTGGGACATTTTGTCCAGTTAATGGATGGACAGCGAAAGCTCCGGTAAAGACACCTGTTTTTTCTTTATCTAGTTCACGATCTAAATCTGATTTTTGTTTAGTTAAATCAATATAATTTTTAACTTCTTCGTATTCACTTGGTGAAGTAATTTCTAATACTAGTGGGTGTTCTGGAGCTAAAACACAATAACTAACACCATATAACGTATCTGGTCTTGTGGTAAAGATATCAAATTGATAATTAGTGCCGAAAACATCAAAAGTAATTGTTGCTCCCGTTGATTTACCAATCCAATTACGTTGCATCTCTTTTACTGATTCTGACCAATCAAGTAATTCAATATCATTAAGTAATCTTTCCGCATATTTAGTGATTTTTAAGACCCATTGTTTCATTGCTCGTTTAGTTACTGGATAACCGCCACGTTCTGAAACCATTAAACCATCAACTAATTCGATTTCATCATTAGCTAAGACAGTGCCTAACTCTTCACACCAGTTAACATCAATTTCCTTAATTTCAGCTAAACCATGTTCATATAGTTTAGTAAAAATCCACTGCGTCCATTTATAGAATTCTGGATTACATGTTTCAACTTGACGATCCCAATCAATGCCTTTACCAGACTCTATAATTTGACGCTTGAAATTTAAAATATTTTTATAGGTGAATTCTTCTGGATGATTTCCAGTTTTAATTGCGTATTGTTCGGCTGGAAGACCAAAAGCGTCAAAGCCCATTGGGACTAAGACGTTGTATCCTTGCATCCGTTTAAATCTAGCAACAATATCACTAGCGGCATATCCTTCAATATGCCCAACATGTAATCCTTCCGCGCTTGGATATGGAAACATATCTAAAATATAATATTTTGGTAATGATTCATCATTTAAAGTTTTAAATGATTTATTTTCTAACCAATGTTGTTGCCATTTCTTTTCTATTTTTTGAAAGTCATAAAACATAAAAATCACCTACATTTAATTATATCATGAAAAGACATATGTCTTTTATATTTTATCTTGGGCCTAAATAAATTGATTCATCAATTCTTTCAACTTTGTAAAAGTAATGAATTTGTCTCATACTAATGAAATGAGCGTAATATTTAGAATTGGTAATAATTCTTGAGATTGGGGTGTTTTTAGAAATATAGTCTCGAACTAGAAAACACTCCTTAACATTAGCACCATCAATAAATTTTACTTTCAAAGTTTTTATATTTTTCAATTTAAGTTTTTTCTTAAGCAATGTTTTTATTTTTAATTTTTCACTGATTATTTCATAACGAATACTTCGAATTAACCACGCTTTAATGAAAGACTTCGGAAAAAGGTATCCCGCAAGGTTAAGTGATAAATAGCTATATTCCTCGCAAGTCCAAATATAATTATTTTTGATAAATGTAAGTGAAATTTCTTCTTTTTCTTTTCTTAGTTTCATTATTTTTAACTTCATTAAATTATTTTTTTCGCGATTTAATATTTTATTAGTATAATGCCAAAATGAAAATGAAATAGTAATGTATAAAACCATTGAAATAAAAAGTGGAATCAAAAAATACGGATAATATTTAGTAAATAATAAAACTATCATAAAAATTAACGATAAGACGTTAATAACTTGTAATATTATCAGCATAATTCCTTTTACCATTTTTATTCTCCAAATTAAATATTATGATACATCATAATTTTAACACGATTTAGACTTCTTATTCAATAACACTAATGAATTAAAAAAAGGATGTTCCCATCCTTTTAATATCATAATTAATGTTACTTAATTAAATTTTCTACATACGCAACTAAATCTTTAACTGTTTTTAAGGCAAAGGCATCTTCATCAGATACAGAAACATCGTATTCATCTTCAATGAACATAACGATTTCAACTGCATCAATTGAGTCAATCCCTAAGTCTTCTGATAATCTAGCATCTAAAGTTACTTTTGATTCGCTAACGCCTAAATCATTAACGATCATATTTTTAAGTTTTTCAAATACCATAATTTTCTCTCCTTTTTAACATAATCTTATTTTAGGTTAAATCGTTCATTTTGTCAATTTAAGAGATAAAACGACCGCTTCATATGGTCTTAAAGGGATAGATTTAGGCGAAATATGTGAATCTTGGTAATTTGAAAAGATAATTTCCCCAAATTCATAACCATCTAATTTAGATAACATAAATCTTCGGTTTTGATTACTAAA
>JAAYXR010000153.1 GCA_012515785.1 Acholeplasmataceae bacterium
AATCGTAAATGACCCAAGTAATAAACATTAATATAATAAATACAACATAAACTCCTAATTGATATAAATAAAAGAATCTAAATCTTAATAATCCAATATGAATATCAAAAATAAAATCATATTTGACTGGACCTACAATTTTTGGTGCTTTATCGGCAATAAAATCACCATATAAGAAAAAGTAATCCGTTTCCACATAGTTATTAACCCACGCATTGACAATCGCTACTGTCACAAAATACAATGAGAAAAAGCCAATGGCACGGTAAATCATATTTAGTGTTGGTCTTTCAAATAGATGCAGGGCCACCCCTAAAATTGGAATGACAAACGCATAAAAGTGATTATACCAGAAATGAATACTACTTAAAGATATCGCATCACTTGATACGTTTGGCATAATAATGGCGAAGGCCGCCCCCAAGACGTTAACAAAATATGTAAAATAAAATAATCCTTTTATTTTAAAAACATGCGCTAAAAACATCATGACTACTGCCGTATTACATAAGTGTAATGGCAGTCCGTTTAAGCCCGATCTTGGCATATAAAAATATTGGAATAGAGCGCTATAAGTTAAAATACTAATTAATAAATGTTTGTCTTCATAACTTTTATTACGATATCCAATATAGATAGCAATTAAGAAGAAAACGATAAAATAAATAATTCCGCGGTGATAAACGGTAAATTTATCAGCTCTAGATCCGACTTTGCCAAAGATAATTTGCGGGCCACTTTGTTGCATAAACGCAAAAGTAATTAAAAGAAAGGCCCCAATACTAATTAATATTTCTTTAACACTTAGTTTTACTTCCTTATTTTTGAAAAATTCAAAAATATTAGTAAATGATCTAAAAACTAAAATCCCCATCATTAACATAAAACCATATGTTCGATACATCGTAAAATAATTTTCATCGTAGCCAAACATCGCCGCTAAATTTTCTTCATAAAAATATAAATTAACGATCGTTAATATTGGTAAAATAAACAAATTAATTATCTTTAACCGATTATTTTTATAAAATGGTTCAAACATCGCTAACGCAACAATCGCTGGTGTCCACGACCTTAAAATAACCATAAATATCGTTTTGGTTGGATTAAATAAAATATTACTTTGATACTTAACTGTATCAATGGCATATTTGTAATAAAGCGTTGATATCGCTGAAACAAATAGTATCACCGAAACTATTTTTAAATATTTATTTATGTTTTTCTTAGTTTTTAGTAAGATGAAATAAATGCCAATTAAAATTGCGCCAATTCCTAAACTAATTAACATATATTGCATATTTTGTATCACCTCTTCTTGATTGATGAAAGCCAGATGTGCCAAAACACATCTGGCTTTATCATTGATTTATTATGGAGTTATTGGGTAAATACCAACACCAATTAATGATGGTCCATAACCTGGAATATTATCTTTTCTTAAAATAATAATTTCATTAACTGGAAGGATTAAGGCCATACCAGATGGATTATAACTTTTAACTACGTAAATATCATAATAACTCGGATATGGAATTCCTCCTGATCCCGGAATTGTACCAGGTTCAGAGACATAGTATTTAGTTACTGCTTCTTGACGACCTGAAGGTTGTGCATTAGCTCCAGCCGGAACAAATAAGAACTTAAAGTTAACTTTTTCAGTTTGTAATCCAGTAATTGGATCAGTCACTAATTTAATTACGGTCATACCTTGTGGATTAACCGCCATTTCCATTTGCGATTTCATCGTCATCACGGTAAATTCCATTGCATAGGCTTTGAAGTATCCTTCTTCACCAGAAACGAAGTTATCAATTTCAGATAAATCATCAATCGTAACTTTATGTGGCGAAGGAACTGTTGGTGTTGAATAAACATCCTCAGCATGAATTGCCGCTCCACCTGAATCTTTTAATAAGGTATTAATTAATTCAAGTTCACCACCATTATGTAGATATAGCGAGTTGGCCCAACAAGACTGAGTATAAACTGTCTTAAGGACAGCTTTACCGTATCCACCATTCATCGTTAAGGCAATTGTTGAGTTAATAATTGCGGTATTAGTAATATTAACATTTGAACCATAAACCGCTTGAACGGCAACGTGACCACCCGAATTTCGGTTCATTAATTCAATTGAGTTTTGTAACTCAGCTTGCGATGATGAATCAAGTTTCGAATTAGTGGTATTACCTTTAATCATTAAGTCATTAACATTTAATGTTGATTGTGAGTATTTTGTTTCTAAATTAGTTGAAACATAAGCGAAAATTGCTGCTTGTTGGTTAACAATCTTATATGTATCAACTAATTTTGATAAGTTACCAATTGATCTAATTGATGAACGAGTTAAATTGGTAGCATCAATGGTAAATAAATTACCATTAATATGATACTCCTCTTGTAAGTCAGTTAGTGACGCTCTAATATAAACGTTACCGGTTAAATAAGCTTTATTAATATTGGCTTCAAGAATAATTTTACTAAACGAGACGTTAACCGCTGAACCACCAGGGAAATCATCTTCATTACCACTTCTTAACGCTTCATCAGTCGCATATTTTAAGAATGGATTGCCTGCCGCAACTGCTTCTGGTGTATAACGTTGTTCAGGGGCAAGACTTGCCACAATATTAGCGTGAAGGTTAATACCATCTTTTAATGTTGTCGTTGCATATACTTTTCTTAAAACATTATGAGTAAAGACGTTAGCGCCTTTATTAAGAGTAAAGTCAAGTTCTAATGGAACAATATTCGCTCTTAATTTAGGGGCAACATAAGTGTCTTTAATCTTAATTTGAACTTTGTATTTAACATCTTCAGCCGCAGTTGACTTAAACTTAATCACCCCACTGGTTGATATTTGACCATCAACTATTTCTGATGTCTCAATCGCTTGAGCGACACCATCAACATATTTATAAAATGAATAGACAAAGTAATCATCATAAACATATGGATCAATAGTGTTACCGCCACTAGTTCTAACGGTTAAATCGAATTTAAAGCCGTTTTCATCATAGTCAGCTAAACCATTAGCTTGAGTCATTAATTCATTCTTCTTACCAATCTTATAAGTTAATGCCGCTTTATAAGTTGGATCCTTAGAAATACCTCTAAAGATTGGATTATTCGCATTATCTTTATTTGAAACATAGTTTTCTAGTTTTTCACCAAAGTGGAATGAAGCCACAAATGGTAAAACTCTTGTGAAGTAAACTTTATTATCAGTGCTGCGTTTGAAATAGAAATTACCAGCAGTGCCTTGAGTTACAAATTGGTTATTAGTTCCACCACCATTACTTCCTAAACTGACATATGCATCATAGGTACCAGCAGGAGCTGGATCACCATTGGCTAAAACTAACGTAAATGATTCAGTTGGTAAGAAATTATAAGTTAAGTTAGTATAAAAATAGAATGTTTCTCCGTCTGGATATGCTGGATCATTACCTTTAAAGTAGTAATCTCCTTGTCCTGTAACTTCGAGATTGGTTCCTGATATTTGTAACACATATACAAACGGGGTATCAGCAAAACTAGATTTAAAGACTTTAACGACATCACCTTGAGCGTTTTTAATAGTCGCTCTTGAAACTACTTTAAGATAATAAGTACCTGGAACACTCCATGTTGTTGAAGTTAAGAATGTATATGAGTTAGTCGTAATATTACCATCAATTAAAAATCTTTCAGTTGAACTAATAATGTTATATAGTTCGTATCTTAATTCTAAAGTTTCACCAGGTTTTAATCCGCTTTGAATTAATGTGGTATTAGCTGCGACCCAATTAATCTTATTCGGATTACCACCATCTTCAATGATATCATCGTCATTAATGGTTTGTAAACTAGTCCATTTAGCAACAATATTAGCTGTTTCACCAGCGATTAACGCGGCTGGTGAATAACCAGTAAAGGCATCACCTTCAACATCGTTACCATATTGAGTTGATTCTCCTAAAACCCATCCAATAAAGACATATCCTTCTTTAATTGGTTTATTATCATTATTATGATAAATTAAATATCGATTTTGAATGTCATTATGTTCTGAGTTTAATACGTTATTTAATGCCGTTGCCGCTTCAGAAATAGTTGTTGGGTTGCCACCAGCAATGGCTGTCTTTAAAGCTGTTGCATATGGATAAGATACTGGTGCTACTGCTTGCCATGTTGCCATTTTTTCTGGATTATTTAAAGTTGCGTTAAGTGGGGCTTGATTAGTACCAGACATAAAGTCTTGCAACTCATTATAAACACCATTAACAAATTGATAATCACCAAATAAGATAACATCAACGTAATTATCAAAACTAATTACGGTACCATATGTTTGATTAGTTAATGAATAAGTAGGAACGCCATCAATTAAGAAAGATACGTTATATTGTTTCGCTTCGTAAGATGCGACAAATGTCATATCTGAGCTAGCATAAATAGTTGCTAGATCAACAATGACTCCGTTTAATTTCCAACCAATAAATTGGTGTCCAACTAAATCTAAGTTTGGTAATTCTAAGGTTGATAGTTGGGTGTTCCAAACAACTCCAGAGAAATGGATTGGATCACGACCAAATTCAAATTCAAATCGAATATCATACTCATGAATTTGCCATAACGCATTAATCGTAAATGTTGCTCCTTGAGTACTTGCTAGATTATAAATATTATCAATTAAGCCTGAAGATGTTGTCGTTGTTGACCAACCAATAAATGTGTGACCATTTCTTACATAGTTATTAGTTGGGAACGGATGAACGACATCATAGGTTGCCGTAAAGTTATCCATCGTACCACTAGTACTACCATTACCGTTAAAGATAACTGTATAGGTAATTGGTGTCCATTTAGCGTATAGGGTAACTGTAGCTCCATCAACTGTTGTTAAGTTTGAAACTGAAGCACCATTACTATGAGCAACCGCTCCTGAAGGAGTAGTCGCCCAACCAGCAAATGCATAACCAGTTTTATTAAAGTTATTCAAATTAAGTGTAACTGAAGTATTATAGTTAACTCCAGTATGGCCAGTTGTACTACCGCTAGTATGACCATTACCATCAAAGGCAATACCATAAGTAATTGGCGCCCAAATGGCGTATAATTTCACTTCACCACCATCAACTGATGTTAAATCAGAGACTTCTTCTTTATCATCATAAACATGAGCTCCGCCTGGCGAAGTCGCCCAACCAGTAAATTTATAACCAGTTTTCGTAAATGCATTTTCAGTTAACGCTTGAGTAACACCATATGTAAATGATTGTGGTGACATTGTATTTTCTCCGCCACTGCCGTTAAATGAAACAGTGTAAGTAATTGGTGTCCATTGCGCAACTAAAGTAACTGAACCGCTAGTTGCTAAGTTATTAACTTCTTCCTCGTCAGTATAAGTTGTACTATTTAATTTCCAACCGGCAAAATTATAACCAGTTCTCGTAAACGCATTTAATGTTAATTTTTGTGGTGTATCATAAGTAAATGATTGAGGGCTCATGGTGCCACCATCACCACCATTAGCACTAAAGTTAACGATATATTGATTGGCTTGCCATTTAGCATATAAATTATAGGTTCCATTATGGACGCTGGTTAAGTTAGAAACTTGTTGTTGGTTGTTATAGACTTTATCCCCGGTAGGTGAAGTCGCCCATCCAATAAATGAATATCCTGTTTTTGAAAAACCATTGGCGGTTAATGCTTGCGCTACGCCGTAAGTAAATGATTGTGCACTCATAGTGCCACCATTACCACCATTAATGTTAAAGACAACACTATAGATATTGGCAGCCCAAATGGCATATAATTTCACTTCACCACCATCAACTGATGTTAAATCAGAAACTTCTTGTTTATCGTCATAAACATGAGTTCCACCTGGCGAAATCGCCCAACCAGTAAATCTATAACCAGTCTTCGCAAATGCATTAGCGGTTAACGCTTGAGTAACACCATATGTAAATGATTGTGGTGACATTGTATTTTCTCCACCACTAGCGTTAAATGAAACTATGTAAGTAATTGGTGTCCATTGCGCAACTAAAGTAACTGAGCCGCTAGTTGCTAGATTGTTAACTTCTTCGCCATCACCATATGTAGTAGCGTTTAATTTCCAACCAGCAAAATTGTAACCAGTTCTAGTAAATAAATTTAATGTTAAGTGTTGTGGTGTGTCATATGTAAATAATTGCGGGCTCATTGAACCACTACCACCATTAGCACTAAAGTTAACAGTATATGTATTTGCTTGCCATTTGGCATATAAATTATAGGTTCCATTATGAACACTGGTTAAGTTAGAGACTTGTTGTTGGTTATTATAAACTTTATCTCCGGTAGGTGAAGTTGCCCATCCAGTAAATGAATATCCTGTCTTTGAAAAACCATTGGCAGTTAACGCTTGAGCCACGTTATAGGTAAATGACTGTGCGCTCATGGTACCACCATTACCA
>JAAYXR010000154.1 GCA_012515785.1 Acholeplasmataceae bacterium
CGATTAGTCGTATTATTATAGAAATTTCTTTGCTTTTTACTATAGTTTCTGGTATTGTAAAATAAGTAAAAAATTCCACCAAATATTGGAAAGAGAAGAATTGCTGCCACCCATGTATATTTATAAGCTTGGTTGATAGAACTTCTCGACAAAATATATAGCGAAATAATATAACTTAAAACTAATAGTGATATTGCAATTATTAATCCAACTTTGAAATCACGAAAGATGGAAACTAAGATAATTGCAAAAAACAATACAATTTGAGCAAATAGTAAAAGAGTAATTATGACGTTTTTGTTGGTTAAGAAACGATATAATTTTTTCATGCAACCATCTCCTTTGCTATCTTATATTATATAATATACAGATAAAAAATGCTATAATAGTAGAGTGGAGGGATAACATGAAAAAGGATTTAACCCTATTAACTGACTTTTATGAATTAACTATGGCCAATAGTTATTACAATTTAGGACGCGGTGAAGAAATCGCATATTTTGATTATTTCTTTAGGTCAATACCAGATAATGGTGGCTATGCTATTTTTGCTGGTTTAGAACAATTAATTGATTATATTAAAAACTTTAAAGTAACCGATCAAGAAATTGAGTTTTTAAAAAGCAAAAACATTTTCTCTAATGGTTTTTTGAATTATTTAAAAAACTTTAAATTTAGAGGTACCATTTACTCGTTTAAAGAAGGATATCCAATCTTCCCTGGTGAACCAATTATTACTGTTAAAGGACCAATTATTGATTGCCAAATTATTGAAACAGTATTGCTTTTGACAGTAAACCACCAATCATTAATTGCTACTAAAGCTTCACGAGTTGTAGAATCAGCTCAAGGAAGAGCAGTTATGGAGTTTGGAGCACGCCGTGCCCATTCATATGATGCAGCAAATTACGGTGCTAGAGCGGCCTATATTGCCGGGGTTGATGGTTCATCAAATACTTATACCGATTATAAAATGGGAATTCCAGCTTTAGGAACTATGGCCCATTCATATGTTCAAAGTTTTGATACCGAGTATGAATCATTCCTAGCTTATGCTAAAACTTATCCACATGACACTTTGTTATTAGTTGATACCTACGACACATTAAGAATTGGTGTTCCTAACGCAATTCGCATCCATAATGAATTTTTAAAACCAAATGGTTATTATTTAAAAGGAATTCGGATTGATAGTGGTGACTTAACCTATCTAACGAGACGAGCTAGAAAAATGTTAGATGAAGCTGGGTTAACTGAAACTAAAATTACTGTATCTAATTCCTTAGATGAGTATTTAATTAAAGATTTGATTAGCCAAGGAGCGCAAGTTGATTCATTTGGTGTTGGCGAAAGACTTATTACCGCTAGAAGCGAGCCTGTCTTTGGCGGAGTTTATAAACTTGTAGCTATGCAAAATAAAAAAGGAGAAGTCATTCCTAAAATTAAACTAAGTGATAATGTCGCAAAAACGACAACTCCAGGTTTTAAACAAGTTTATCGCTTTTACGATCAAAATCAAAAAGCGATTGCTGATGTAATTACACTTCATGATGAAGTAATTAATCCAAAAGAAG
>JAAYXR010000155.1 GCA_012515785.1 Acholeplasmataceae bacterium
ATGAGAGCCTGCGGTGAAAACCCACAAGCAGCTGATGCTGCGGGTGTTAATGTCTACAAAATTAGATATGTTAGCGTCACTATATCAGGATTTATTGCTGGGGCGGCAGGAGTGATTTTAATTGTTCCAACATCAACGAGCTTTAGAGCTAGTGTATATGGATTTGGGTTCTTAGCTATGGCGGTATTAATAAGTGGTCAATGGAATCCAGCCAGAATTATTATCTTTAGTTTATTCTTTGCCTTACTAAGAACGATGTCAAAAGGAAAAGAAGTTATGGTTAAAATATTCTCTGATTTTTCACAACAAACATCATTTCTAAGTAATGTTAATGCCGGCATTTCTAAATTCATTGCCAAAATTCCGAATGGAATTATTGAGATGTTGCCATATGTATTTACGTTAGTTGTTTTAGCACTAACCTCAAAGAATTCTCAAGGGCCAAGAGCTGCTGGAGAACCTTACGACCAAGGAAAACGATAATTTATTTAAAAGAATGTCTATAATTTAAGACATTCTTTTATTTTTCTTAATTATAGATAATTAAGGTGTTATAATTATAGTGGAAAGGAACTTGATAATATGATGAAAGCAATCTTGAAAACCGAACGCACTAAAGGATTTGTGATGGGGGAAAAACCGATCCCGAATAATCTTAAACCAAATGAAGTCTTAATTAAAGTTATATCGGTCTCAATTTGTGGTACTGATATGCACATCTATAACTGGGATGCTTGGAGTCAAAAGCGGATTAATCCACCTCTTACTGTTGGCCATGAATTTAGTGGTAAGGTTATTAAAGTTGGTAGCGAAGTTACAAAAGTAAAAATAGGTGATGTCGTATCAAGTGAATCTCATGTTATTTGCGGAAAGTGTGAATATTGTCTAAAAAATAAGGGTCATATTTGTGAAAACACTAAAGTTTTAGGCGTTGATATTGATGGCTGTTTTGCTGAGTATGTTAAAGTTCCAGAAGAAAATTTATATATCGCCACTTCCAATTTAGATCCAATTTATTTATCAGTTTTAGAGCCACTTGGTAATGCCGTTCATGCAGTTAAACACTTTGATGTAAAAGATAAAGATGTCTTAATTATTGGTTGTGGCCCAATTGGATTAATGGGAATTGATGTTGCCTTAGCTAGTGGTGCTAAAAGAGTTTTTGCTACTGAAGTTAATCCATATCGAATTAATCTAGCCAAAGAGTTAGGGGCTTATTTGGTCTTTGACCCAAGAAGTTATAATACTTTAGAAATGATTAGTAAACATACAAATAATAAAGGTGTTGATGTTGTCATTGATTTTTCAGGTAATAAATATGCCGTTGAAGAAGCAGTTGACTATGTTAAACCTGGAGGCGGAATTTCCATTTTAGGTGTCTTTAATGATAAATTAAATGTTGATGTTAATAAAATTGTATTTAAGGGGTTACATATTTACGGAGTAACCGGAAGATTAATTCCTAAAACGTGGGAACAAATTGATGAGCTTTTAAAAACGAATAAACTTCATTTTAATAAATTTGTAACTCATATATTTTCATTTGATGAATTTGAAAAAGGGATAGAAGTGATGAATGAAGGAAAATCAGGAAAGGTAGTTTTAAAATTATGAGAGAAAATAGTATCAAGTTGAAAATTGAAGAATTAAAACGTGATGGTGTCTATCGCAAACTATCAATTAGTAGTTCTCCAAATGAAGCAGTGATTACTTTAAATGGTAAAAGAGTGGTTAATTTATGTAGTAATAACTACTTGGGATTTGCTAACCATAACCGCATGAAAGAAGCGGCTAAAAGAGCAATTGATAAATACGGGGTAGGTGCTGGTGCTGTAAGAACGATTAGTGGTAATATGGCAATTCATGAAGAACTTGACGAAAGACTTGCTAAGTTTAAACGTGAAGAAGCAGCTTTAGTTTTTCAGTCGGGATTCCTGGCAAACTTAGGAGTAATTCAAGCGATTACTGATAAAGGAGATTTAATTATTTCTGATGAATTGAATCACGCTTCAATTATCGATGGTGTTAGGTTATCACGCGCTGATAGAGCCGTTTTCCCGCATAGTGATATGAAAGCGTTAGAAGCAATTTTAAAAGAAAGAAGACAAGACTATAATGAAGTTTTAATTATAACTGATGGTGTTTTTTCTATGGATGGAGATATTGCTAATCTTCCTGATATTGTTAAGTTAGCTAAAAAATATGATGCCAAAGTTTATGTTGATGATGCACATGGATCTGGGGTCTTAGGTGAAAATGGACGGGGTACAGTTGACCATTTCAATTTACACGGCCAAGTTGACTATATTATGGGAACTTTATCAAAAGCGATAGGTGTCGTCGGGGCTTATATTGCCGGTTCTAAAGAAATGAAAGATTATCTATTACATCGCGGACGCCCATTATTATTTTCAACTGCCATGATGCCGGCAGCGTGCGGGGCCGCGATTGAAGCGATTAATATGTTAGAAGAAAGTAATGAATATACTAAGAAACTTTGGGATAACACCAATTATTTTCAATCAAAATTAAAAGAATTAGGTTTTAAACTCGGTAAAACAAAAACCCCAATTACACCATTGATGATTTATGATGAAGCTAAAACAATGATATTTGCCAAAAAATTATTAGAACGTGGGGTTTATACATCAGGAATTGTCTTTCCAACCGTACCAAAAGGAATGGCTAGAATTAGAATGATGTTATCAAGTGAACATACTAAAGAAGACCTTGATTTCGCAATTAACGAAATTTATCAACTATCAAAAGAATTAGAAATAATTTGAGAAGTCAGGACTAGAAAGGATGACTAATAATGACTAATCAAGAATTAATTAATCAAATATCAAAAATTTATGATCCAAGTCTCAAGAAGACTTTAGGAGAAACTGGTGGTATTGAATCAGCAGTAATTAAGCCTGACGGCGTTTGTGAAGTTGTAGTTAATATTTTTAATAAAGAAAAAGACGAACGAGAAGTTAGAGTAAATATTACTAAACTATTAAAAGTAGATTTAAACTTACCCGGAGCG